>JADLDQ010000167.1 GCA_020846575.1 Burkholderiales bacterium | reverse complement strand
CGCGGAGCGCGCCGCGGCCATTCGCAGCGGCAACGCGCGCAGGCTCTTCGATCTCTGAGCATTCAAACCGCCGCAAGCGGCGGAAGGTGTTCACGAAGAAGACCGTGGGTTACCGAACGTTTTCCTGGGAACCCCGGCGACTGCGCTCGCGCGCGAACACGGCCGTCGCGATCCCGGCGAGAATGGGCGCCGGTTCGGATCGGGGTGCGGCAGCCATGCAGGTTCTCGACGTTGGGATCGTCTCCAGGACGTACTTCTACGTGCCGATCTGGGCGGCGCGGCGCGAGGGCTTGTTCGCCGCCGCGGGTCTGGAGGTGCGCGAGACGATGCTGGGCAACGCCTCGCAGATCGAGCCGCTCGCCAGCGGCCGGCTCGACCTGGTGATCGGCGCGCCCGAAGGGGTGCTCCAGGACGCCGCCGCCGGCGGTCCGCTTCGCATCATCGCCGGGCACACCGGGCGGCTGTCGCATTTCATCGTCGCGCAGCCGCGCCTCAGGAGGATCGAGGACTTGCGCGGCGCGACCGTCGGCATACTGTCCATGACCGAGGGTACGTTCTTCCACGTGCGCACGCTCATGGCGGCCCACGGTCTGTCCTACCCGGGCGACTACCGCGTCAAGGAAACCGGCGGCGCGCCGCACCGGCACCAGGCGCTCCTCGAGGGTTCCATCGACATGGGACTGCAGTCGATTCCCTGGGTGTACCTCGAGGAGGAACTGGGCTTTTCCAACCTGGGGGATCTCGCCCGCTACGTGCCCGAGTGGCAGTTCAATACCATCAATGCGAATGCCGCGCGGGCGCGCTCGCGCCGCGCCGCGGTCGTCGCCTTCCTCGCGGCGCTCGCGCGCGCCACCGACTGGGTCTACCGGCACCGAGACGAAGCCTCGGCCATCGCCGCCCGCGAGATGAACCTCGCGCGCGCGCATGCCGAGCGCGCTTGGGATTACTATACCGGCAACGCCGTCCTGACCCGGAACCTCGAAGTGAACCCCAAAGGCCTCGCAGCCGTGATCGAATCGCAGCGCGCCGCAGGGTTGCTGCCCGCGAGCGCGCCGGGCGATCCGGCGGATTACGTCGCACCCGAGTTCCTGGCGGCATCGAAGAACCCCTGAAGCGGGAGAGTACCGGCCCATGGATCGTCAAACCGAAATGACCGAGGTTCTGAGGGATCTCGCGCTCGATGGCCTCGGGATGGATCTGTTCGGCGTGGCGAGCCCCGAGCGCCTTGCCGGGGCGCCGGAAGGACGCCGGCCCACGGACTACATGCCGGGCGCGAACGCGGTGGTGGTGTGCGCCTCCAAGATCCCCGACGCGGCGATCGACGTGGCCGGGCGCTACGACGAGCCGGGCAAGACGCTCGCTCCCTACATGTGGTACGGCTACGTGACGCTGAACTGGGATCTCTCCTCGGCGGTGAACCGCATGGTGCGGTTTCTCGAGAGACGGGGATTCAAGGCTCTGCCCTTTCCGCCGACCGGACTGCTCTACAAGTACGGCAACGTGGGAGATTTCTCCCACCGCCACGCGGCGGTGGCGGCCGGCCTGGGGGAGTTCGGGTTCAACGGCCTGGTGCTCACGCCCGAGTTCGGCGCGCGCCAGCGGCTGGTCTCGATCATCACCGACGCGCCGCTGGCGGTTTCACCCATGTACGACGGGCAGGCGCTGTGCCAACCGCAAGCCTGCGGCTATGCCTGCATCCGGGCCTGTCCCACCAAGGCGATGACGGGCAGGACTTCGTTCGATATCGGCGGGCGCACGCAGACCCACGCCAAGCTGAAGGGCGTCAAGTGCAAGTGGCTGTACGCCGAGAAGGGCTATCGCCGCACCAAGGTGCCGATGCCGCCCGCTCCGACCGACGAGGACTGGCGCGCGGTGCAGGCATCCACCAAACCGCACCCGTTCGACGCCGCTCTGAACCAGTTCACCTTCGTGCCGCACTGCGGCGCGTGCATCTTCAGTTGCCCCTCGCCGCGTTTCGAGACCTGCTGCGGCTGAGCCGCGGCGCCGGGCCGCGCCGCGCGCGAGCAGCGGGTTCGGACGGCGGCAGGCGTCCTAGAAGGCTTCCCCGGTCGCGCGTCCGGGCCATGGCGATCCGTTTTCGAGAAAGCGAGGCAGCATGATCCGCACAGCGTTCTGCGAAGCGCTCGGCGTCGAGCACCCGGTGGCGCTGGGAGGCATGGGCTCGATCTTCGCACCGCCGCTGGTGGCGGCCGTGTCCGAAGCCGGCGGACTGGGAGCGCTCGGCTGCCACGGCCTCGGCGTCGAGCAGATCCGCTCCTCGGCACGGGAAATCAGCGAGCGCACGCGCAAGCCCTACGGGCTCAACTTCCTGCTGTTCCTGATCGACGAGAAGTGCTTCGAGGCGGCGCTCGCCGCGCGGCCGCCGGTGATCGCGTTCGCCTGGCCGCGCGGCGACCAGGCGCTCGAACCCTACATCGAGCGCGCGCACGGCGCGGGCGCCAAGGTCACTTTCATGGTGAGCGACGTGGCCGGGGCGCGCCGCGCCGCCGAGGCGGGCGCCGACGTGATCGTCGCGCAGGGCAGCGAAGGCGGCGGCCATGTCGGCTGGATGGGTTCGATCGCCCTCACGCCGATCGTGGTCGACGCGGTCGCGCCGCTGCCGGTGCTCTCGGCCGGCGGATTCGCCGATGGCCGCGGCCTCGCGGCCGCACTCGCGCTGGGAGCCTCGGGCGTGCTGTTCGGCACGCGCTTTCTCGCGAGCGAGGAATCGCCGCTGCACCGGAACTTCAAACAGGCGATCGTGGCGAGCGACGGCCACGACACGCTGCTCACCGAGATCCCCGACATCGCGGCGAACCTGGTGTGGCCCGGCGCGATGTCGCGCTCGCGGCGCAACCGCTTCGTCGAGCGCTGGGCGGGGCGCGAGTGGGCGCTGCGCCGGCACCAGGCCGAGGCGCTCGCCGGAGTCCAGGCGGCGCGGCTCGCGGGCGATCTCGACGAGGCGCCGCTCTCCTTCGGCCAGGACGCCGGGTTGATCCGCGAGGTGCTGCCCGCGGCGCAGATCGTGCGGCGCGTCGTCGCGGATGCCGAGCGCATCCTCACCAACCGGCTGCCCGGGCTGATACGCTGATCTGCGGCGCGCACGCCTGCGCGGGCCGGTCCGACCTGCGCGCGAGCCCGGCCCTCATGCAAGCTGCGCGGCGAGCGCGCGAAGGCGCGGCCAGGCCTCGGCGCCCTTGTCGCGCATGAGCGCGATGTATTCCGCGTTCTCCCATTTCGTGAACGCGGCCGCGTAGCTCGGGCGTTCGCGCACGCGCTCGTACCAGCGCGCGAGGCGCGGGCGGCGGTCCAGCCAGCCGAGCAGGTTCAGGTGATCCAGCCGCGTCAGGTAGGGCGTGTAGGCGGCGTCGGCGAGCGAGTATCCGGCATCGGCGAGCCACGCACCCGGCGCGAGGGCGTCTTCCATGTCGTCGAGCAAGCGCATCCACATGACGACGGCGCTCCTGAACTCCTTCGCCTCGACACCGTTGGCGATCACGTCGCGGCGCCGCTCGCGGCGCAGCGGGTCGGGAATGCGCTCGATCAGGGCCGCGCACGCCTCGGGGCCGCGTGCGAGATATTGATGGCGGAACGCTATGCCCATGCTGAGCGTCGCCGTCGCTATGTCGTGATGGCCCTCGTCGAGACGCTTGGTCCACAGCCGCATCTGCGCGCGGCGGTACGAATCGCGCGGCCGAAGCGGCCTGTCCGGGTATTCGTCCTCGAGGTACTCCATGATCACGTTGGACTCGCGCACCGCCCTGCCGCGGTCCACGAGCGTGGGCACCACGCCGCGCGGATTGAGCGCGAGGTACTCGGGCTGTTGCTGGTCGCCCGCGCGCAGGTCGAGGTGATGGCTGTGCCACGCGAGCGCCTTCTCCTCGAGCGTCACGCGCACCTTCTGCGCGCAAGTCGACATGTCGTTGTGGTAGAGCTCGAGCATCGTCTTCTCCCGGGGTCGTCGCGCCTGCAGCTCACGACGCAGTGAACTTAAGGCCGATGATACCGGCCACGATCAGCAGCAGGCACACCACGCGCCCGGCCGTCACCGGCTCCGCGAACAGGACGATGCCGAATGCCGCCGTCCCGACCGCGCCGATGCCGGTCCAGACGGCATACGCCGTTCCGACCGGGATGGTGCGCACGGCGAGGGCCAGGAAGAACAGGCTCACCCCCATGGCAGCGATGGTCAGCCCGCTCGCCCACAGTCTGGTGAAGCCCTGCGTGTACTTCAGACCCACGGCCCATCCGATTTCGAACAAAGCGGCGGCGAACAGGTAAGTCCATGCCACGAGCTGCTCCTCCCGGAAATCCGGCCGCTCACGCGCGCCCTGCGATCCGCGGGACGGCCCGTGACCCGCGGAAGTCGCGCGATAATCAAACCGAAGACGCGCGCGAGTTGCGGCGGGTCATGGACCCGAATCTGCGCGCCTGGAGCGCAGATTGTCCGCCAGAAACCAACGCGACGCGGCGCGCGCGGTGCCGCGTGCTCGTGCGCCGTGCGCTGCGCCCCGCGGCGCACTGAAATGGCAGGTAAGCACCGACCCGATCGGGGTGGCTCGCCCTCATGCTGCGCGAAGGATACCCGATCCGCAGGTCGAGCCGCACCGCCTGGTCGAGGCCGAAATAGGGGATACTCTGGAACGAATCCGTCCCGAGAAAGGAACCGCCGTGCCGAGCCTCACTCCCGCCGAGCGCATCGCCTCCATGCTGCGCATCCGCCGCTTCGAGGAGCAGTGCATCACGCTCTCGTCGCACAAGCGCTTCCCGGGGCACTACCACGTCTACATCGGCCAGGAAGCCACCGCGGTGGCGGCCTGTGCGCCGCTTCTGGCCGGGGACGTGATCTACACGACCTGGCGCAATCACGGGCACCTGCTCGCGCGCGGCGCGGATCCGGGACGGATGATGGCGGAGATTCTCGGGCGGGCGCACGGTTACTGCGGCGGGCGCAGCGGCACCCTGCACCTGTCGGTCGCCGCGCTCGGCATCCCCGCGACCTCGGCGCTGGTGGGCGGCAACCTGCCGCTGGCGGTCGGCACGGCGCTCGCCTGCAAGCGGCGCGGCAGCGGGATGGTGGTCAACTTCTGCGGCGACGCCGCGCTCGAGGAAGGCGCCGCCTACGAGGCGATGTCGCTCGCGTCGCTGTGGCAGGTGCCGGTGCTGTTCCTGTGCGAGAACAACAGCATTCCCCCCGAGCTGCGCAAGCGCGGCCAGTTCACCTCCTCGACGCTCCCGGCGAAGCGGCTCGCGGACGTGCCCGGGTCACTGTGCATTCCGACCGAAACCGCGGACGGCGCCGATGCCGGCGCGCTCGGCGAGTGCCTGTCGCGGCTCGCGGCCGAAGTGCGGGGGGGGTCGGGACCGCGCTTCGTCGAGGTGCGCTGCACCCGCTGGCCGGGGAGTTTCCCGCTCTGGCCGGAGCTGCCCTGCGGCCCGTGGCAGCTCGACTGGGCGTTCGAGGCGAAGCCCGGGCGCGAGGATCTCGCCGCCTGGAACGAGCAAAGCGATCCGCTGTCGCTCTACGTGCGCGGCTGCGTCGCCGCGGGCACGCTGGAGCGCGGCGCGCTGCAGGCGATCGATGCGAGGGTGCGAGAGGAGATGGAGCGGGCCGTCCAGTTCGCGCTGGCGAGCCCCTTTCCCGACGCGAGCGAGGCCTACGGGCCGGTTTTCGCCCAGGCAGGGCAAGCGCGATGAAGATCACCTTCGCAGAAGGTCTCGCCAGGGCGATTCACGAGTCGCTCGCCGCCGACTCGCGGGTGATGATGATCGGCAGCGGCATCATGGGCCTCAACCCCGCGGCCCAGAAGGCGATGGAGCCGGTGCTGAACGATTTCGCCGAGCGGATATCGGTCGCGCCGATCTCGGAGCTGGGGCTGGCGGGGGCCGCCACCGGCGCCGCCATCGGCGGGCTGCGGCCGCTGGTGGACCTGTCGACCGGAAGCTTCATCTTCCAGGCCTTCGCACAGGTGGTCAACGAGGCCGCCAACATCCACTACATGAGCGGCGGGCAGACCAGCGTACCGGTGACGTTCTACTCGCTCGCCGGAATGCGCGGCGGCGGCGCGGCCCAGCACTCGCACCGCGCGCAGGCGATGCTCGGCCAGGTGCCGGGGCTGCAGATCCTCGCGCCCGGCGGCGCCGAAGACGCCTACCGCCTGATGAAGTGGGCGCTGCAGGAGAGCGCGAACCCCACCGTGTACATCAGCCACGGGATGCTGTTCGGCGAGTCGGCCGACATCGATCCCGGCGCGCCGATGCTGCCGGTGGGGCGCGCACGCGTGTGCCGCGAGGGAGCCGACCTCACCATCGTCGCGAGCTCCATCACCGTGCCGCGGGCGCTCGCCGCCGCCGCCGCCCTGGACAAGGAGCACGGTGTCTCGGCCGAAGTGGTGGACCTGCGCAGCATCGCGCCGCTGGATCGCCAGACCGTGCTGCGCTCGGTCGCGAAGACCGGCCGCGCGCTGATCGCCGACGAATGCCATCGCAGCTTTGGCGTCGCCGCGGAGGTCGCGGCGAGCCTCGCCGAGGAGGGCCTGTCCTCGCTCAAAGCGCCGGTTTGCAGGGTCGCGGTGCCGGACGTGCCGATACCCTACAGCGCGCCGCTGGAAGCGGAGCTGACCGTGAGCGCCGAAAGAATTCTCGCCGGCGCGCTGCGGGTGCTCGGCCGCTGAGACCCCGTGGTGCGAGGCCCGGGCGCCGACATCGGTTCGACTTCGAGCGCCGGCCCGATCCGTCACGGACCGGGCCGGCAGCCGCCCTTCGAGGCAGCCACGGCGCCGATGCATCCCGGCGCGGCGTTCTTCGCCGCCACGGGAGCGGCGTGACGCCGCTCCCGTACGAAGCGTCTCACCCCGCGTTCACCTGGATGCGGCGCGGCTGCGCGTGCTCCATCTTCGGGATGCGAAGGCTCAGCACCCCGTCCTTCAGCGTCGCCTCGACCCTCGCGGTGTCCAGCTCGCGGCTGAGCGTGAACGCCCGCCGGTAGCGCGGCAGCCGCACCTCCGCGTACGCGGCCTGCACGCCTTCGGGCACGTCGGTCGCGATTTCGCCCTCGATCTGCAGCGTCTCGCCCTCCATGCGCAGGGTGAGCCGCTCGCGCGGAACCCCCGGCAGGTCGGCGAACATGGTGATGCCGCTCGCGTCCTCGTACACGTCCACGCGGGGCAGGATGGCAGGCCCGCGCTCGGATGCGGTGATGTTTCGCTCGTCGCTCATGACTGTCGCTCCTCGTTCTGGAACCTTGTGATCACTTGATCTCGATGCGCCGCGGCTGCGCCGAATCGCGCTTGCCGACGCTGATGTGCAGCACGCCGTCGCGGTAGCTCGCCTGCACTTTCGCGGGGTCGGCGTCCTCCGAGAGGCTCAGCGCGCGCCGGAACGGTCCGAAGTAGCGCTCGCTCGCGTAGACGCTGCGCTTGCGCTCGGCGCCCGGCGCCTCGCCCGCACGCTCGCCGGAGATGGTGAGCACACCGCGGTCGACGGACACCTCGATCTTCGCCGGATCGAGTCCCGGCGCGAACGCGTAGACCTCGATACTGGCGGGCGTGGTGCCGATGTTGATGCCGGGAAACGCGCCCTGGGCCACGGCACGGATGCTGCTCGGCAGACCCAGCGTGCCGAACGCGTGCTCCATGCCGCGCTGCAGCCGGTCGAATTCGGCGAGCACGTTGCCCGGGTAGGTCAGCAGTGATTCGTACATACAGATCTCCTTTCGTACTCGAAGCGTCTCGATCGGCGGCCCTGCGGTTTCCCCGCGGAAAATGCGCAGGCGGGCGGACCCATCTGCCGGTACGATCCGGCTGCCGCGCGACACCGTTTCATTTCCGATTTGGGGATTGCCCGCGGCAAGTTCAAGTGCCGAGCGCCTGCGACGGGAAACCGTGTGGGGACGCACGCGACAGGAATCGCGTCGCACTGCCCGAACGTCCGAGATGGAGGCGGGCCCGGCAGATTCAAGGTCCGCGTCCAGCCCCCGAAGGCAGGGCACGCCCGGCCCGGCGCGCCGCGACTCAATCGACCTTCGCCGGCTGCCCGGTCTGGAGCGAGCGCGCCGCGGCTTCCAGAACGGCGGCGACATGGATCATCTGGGTTCCGGGAATCGGGAACGCGGCCCTGCCCTCGATCGCGTCCGCGAACGCTTCGAAGTTGAGCTTCACCGAATCGACGCCCTCGAACTCGCGCGTGTCGCAGCGGCCGTCGCTGAAGTTCGTGCTCACCCGGTTCAGACTGGCGCGCCGGTATTGGTCCAGATCCCGCGGACCGCTCGCCTCGGCCCAGCCGGCCGAGCCGAAGATCTGGAAGCGGGAGTTCAACGGCGTCGCGAGTGAAGTGCCGAGCAGTCCCGTACCGCCGTTGCCGAACCTGGCGAGGAGACAGACGCTATCGGGCCACGGCGCCTCCAGCGTATTGCGCGAAGCCTGCACAAACACGCGCTCGATCCGTCCCAGGATCTGAACGAAGGAGTCGATACGGTGCACGCCCAGGTGGGTGAGCGCGCCGCTCGGGGCCTGCGCGCGCTCCATGCGCCAGCCCGAGGCGGCGCGCCCGTGCGGCTGCGTCGTGTCGCGTCGCATGGAATCGTGGCTGAGGTTGGCTTCGGCGTGAATGAAAGCGCCGAGTGCACCCGAATCGACCAGCCGCTTCAACTCCAGGATGGCCGGATAGAAGCGGTTGTCGTGACCCACGGCCACGACCACGCCCGCCCGGTCGCAGGCATCGATGGCGCGCTCCGCGTCGGCTCTGGTGAGCGCGAAGGGCTTTTCCGCGAGCACGTGCTTGCGCGCCGCCGCAGCCTTCCGTATCTGCGCAACATGCAGCGCATGGGGAGTGATCAGGCTCAGCGCATCCACGCGGGGGTCCGAGATCACTTCGGAGAAATCCGTCGTCAGGTCAATGGACCTGGCCGCGGCGTATTGCAGCGCGGATTCCGTGCGCCGCACCACCGCGCGCACGACCCGGAACCGGCCGCTCGCGGTGGCCGACTCGACATGCCTGCGGCCCCACTTGCCCAGGCCCACGACAGCCAGATTGATCAACGTTGAGTCCCTGCCTGCAACGGTCTGCGAGCGCTCGCGGGAACGCCTCGGTTCATCCTGGAGCAAGTCGGCCGCCTCGCTGGCCAGGTCGGCCGACGCCACCGGCCCGGCGGCGATGCGGCGGCTGCCCGGAGGCGACCCGGCCGGTCACACGCCGGCGCAGGTCCTTTGCGGCGACGGCGCGGTGCTCGCGCACCCGTGCGCGCGGCCTTACTGCGGCTGGATTCCGGCGAGCTTGATGACTTTCGCTGCAGTCTGGCGGTCGGATTTCAGGAATGCGGCGAATTCCTCCGGCGTGTTCCTGACCGGATCGATGCCCAGAGGCGTGAGGAAGCGGGCGACGAACCCGGAGTCGGCGAGAATCCTGCCGATCTCCGCGTTGAGCCGCCGAACGATGGCGCCCGGCGTGCGCACCGGCGCGAACACGCCGTTCCAGCCCGCGAAGTCCAGTTCGTAGCCGTCTTCCACGAACGACGGTATCCCGGGCAGGATCGCCGAGCGCTTGTGACCCGCCAGGACCAGCGGCTTGAGCTTGCCGGCCTTGATCTGCGCCAGGGTGATGCCCGGATTGTTCTGCGTCACGTGCGCCTCGCCGGCCAGCACCGCCTGCAGCGCGTGCCCGGGCGTCTTGTACGGGACGTGCAGGAACGCCGCGCCGGTGTTGCTCTGCGTCCATTCCATCGTCAGGTGTGCGAAGCTGCCCACGCCCCAAGTGGCCCAGTTGAGCTTGCCGGGGCTCGCCTTGGCCAGGTCGATCAATTCGCGCATCGTCTTCGCCGGCACCGAAGGATGGACGAGGATCACCCCGTTGACGAACCCGGTGTTGATGATGGGCGCGAAATCGCGCTCCGGATCGTAGGGCAGGTTCTTGTACACGAAGGGGTTCATCGAGATCGTGGAATTGTTGGCCAGGCACAGGACGTGGCCGTCCGGCGCGGCGCCCGCGAGCGCGACCATGGCGAGAGTGCCGTTGGCGCCCGGCCGCTCCTCGACCACGACCGGTTGGCCGAGCACCGGACCGAGCGGTTCGGAGATCGCGCGGCCGACCAGTCCGGCCGGACTCCCGGTCGCGGCGGGGATGAGCAGGCGCACCGGCCTGGTGGGATAGGCCGGGTCGGCCTGGGCCTGCACCTGAACGGCGAGCAGCGCCGCGGCGGCGGCGCCAAGCGGGCGAACGACATGGCTGGCGCGCATGATCTCCCCCTTTCGCTCGAGGACGCGGCTTCACTGAGCCGGCAGGCCGCGATGCCGCGATGTCGTGATCGCCGGAATTAGATGCACCGGCTCGCCCCGGTTCCTTGATCTAGGTCAAGGCCCGCGCTTCGCGCATCCACAAGGCTTCACGCGGTGTGCCTCGTACCGGGTGCGAGGCGCTCCTACCCGCCTGGCGCATCCCATTCGAACGTGCACAGCAAGGAGTAACAAGCATGAACGTACGCGACAAAGACTCGTCCGCGCAGGCACAGGGCGCGGATGACCGGATCCAGCAGCGCTTTGGCCTGGGTAACGTCGACTGGCAACAGCGTATCGACTGGAACGTCCTGCGCCGCAAGCGCGTCGAGCGCGCCCAGTACTTCCTCGCCAAGCACGGGCTCGGCGCGGCGCTGGTCTACAACCACGATCGCAAGCGCTACCTGTCGGCCGTGTGGAACCATCCGTACGCGAGGCACGTGCCGAGGGACTTCGTGCTGTTCGTGCGCGGGGCCGGATTTCCATACGTGTCGGTCAGCAAGCACACCGACCGCAGCCGCGTCGTCGAGGACTGCCCGTGGCTGGAAGGGCGTCTCATGAACGAGGACGAGCTGTTCAACCCGCGAATCTACCGCTACCAGTCCGAATCCGAGGCTCAGCGCAAGTACGGGCTCACGGTGTCGCAGATCAAGAGCCTGTTGCAGGCGCACGGGGTCGCCGGTCTGCCCGTCTCGGTGGACTACTCGACACCCGGCATGATTCACGCCCTGGAGAGCGCCGGATTCAAGGTCGTGGACGGGACCTCGTGGATCGACGAGTGCGGGATGGTCAAGTTCGACGAGGAGATCCTGTGCATGAAGACCGCGGCGGCGATCAACGAGGCCGGGTACGGCGCGGTGCTGCGCGAGGCGCGCATCGGCATGAGGGAGAACGAGCTTCAGGGGATCATGGCGCGCGCCATGTACGAGGCGGGCGCCGAGTACTACGAGGGCTGGGTGGTGGCGGCGGGCGAGCGGACCAACCCGCGCAGCTTCAACTGGTCTGACAGGCCGCTACGTCCCTGTGAATTTCTCACGCTGGAAGCCTGCCACGTCAACTGGTGCGGCTACAAGGTGTGCTACGACCGCACTTTCCTCATGGGGGCCCGGCCGAACGAATTGCAGCGCGAGATCTACCAGACCGCGGTCGAGATGCACGCGAAATTCCAGGAGCTACTCAGGCCCGGCGTGAGCCTGCACGAACTGGCCGACAAGCGACCCAAGCCGGGCGTGAATCTGAGGACCGCCGAACAGATCCGACAGTGGCGTGCCACCTGGTCCAATCACTTCGGGGGCATGGGAATCGCCTGGGACTCCGCGCCCTACTACTACTCGGCCGAAGACCCGGATTTCGTGCTCGAGCGCAACATGACGATCGCCTATCACGCCATGATGTGGACCGACAGCGACGAGGGCGGCGTCGCAATCGAGAACACGTACCGCATCACCGCGAACGGCTGCGAGTCGCTGACCAAGTGGCCGTACCAGGACATCATGGTTCTCGGACTGTGAGCCGCGGCGCCGCCGCGGAGGAGTTCAGCCGAGCGGCCGCAACCGCGCAGGGCGCGGCAGCGCAGCGGTCTGCCTGCGGCGCCCTGAAGCGCGCACGCGGTTTCGCGCCCGCCGCTACCACGTCCCGTTCTGGATCCGCTCCAGCTCGCCGAGCAGCTCGCGCACCTCGCTGAACAGGGCGCGCAGCGGCTCGGTCTGGCCGGCGGCGGGGGATCTGCGCGCGACGCACTCGCGCAGGAATTCGACCAGGCTGTCCCGCTCGGCGAGCATCGCATGGCGGGGTCGCAGCACCTTCAACAGGTGGCGTTCGACTTCCTCCATGTCGACATCGCCCAGGCCCGGGCAGCAGGAGCAGCCGCCGCCGTGCCGTTGCGAGATGCGGCTCCAGCGGCCAAGCAGGCGCGTGGCCTCCAGGGCGGTTTCCAGCGCATCAGCCACGGTGCTCATCGCTTTGCCCCGCGGCTTCACGCCAGGGGATCCGCTTTCGCTATCTGCGCCATCGGCTCGAGGAACTTCCACACCCGCTCGAATCACACCCGCTTGAAACACACCGAGTCGAAGATGCGCTTCATCTGCACCTCGAAGTCTCCGGCGCCGGCACACATCGCGCGCTGCGCGCGGAACTCGTGCGCCTCGCGGCGGTCATCCAAATACAAGCCGATATCCCCGCTGGCAATGATGGCTTGCGCTGCGCGCCGGCGCCCGGCGAGTGTATCACCCGGCGCCTACGGGACACGGACCTGACTTCCCGGTGGGCTGGGCCGTTGACCTGGATCAAACGGCCTGTCCTGCGGCCAGCCAACATTGCTCGCTGGTCCGCCGCGCGCGGGCGCCTTGTGCAAGGAGCACCGACATGAACGATTCGAACCAGCCGATGCAGGACATCGCCCACCTGGGCAACGTGGAACTGCTCACGCCGCAGCCGTCGCGCAGCCTGTGGTACTTCCGCGACATCCTGGGCATGGAGATCGTGCACTACGGCGCGCAGTCGGTATACCTGCGCGGCTACGGCGACTACGCCACCAGCACGCTGAAGCTCACAGAGGCGAAGCAGCCCGGGGTCGGGTGCATTTCCTGGCGGACCTCCAGCGCAGCGGCGCTCGCGCGGCGCGCCGCTGCCATCGAGGCGGCGGGCCTGGGGATCGGCTGGACCGAAGGCGACTTCGGCCGCGGCCGCGCCTACCGCTTCCGCGATCCCGACGGCCACCGGATGGAGGTCTACTACGAGGAAACGCCCTACCGTGCCGCCGACCACCTGCGCTCGACGCTGAAGAACCTGCCGATGAAGTACACCGGCCGCGGTGTCGGCGTGCGCCGTATCGATCACCTCGCGCTGCTGGCGGACGACGTTTGCGCCAACCGGAAGTTCGCCCAGGAATTGCTCGGTTTCCAGTTGCGCGAACAGGTGCTCTACCAGCGCGGCACCCAGGAGATCGGGTCGTGGCTGAGCCCCTCGCCGGTGCACCATCAGGTGGCCTACGTGAAGGACGTGAGGGGTGCGCGCGGCAGGCTGCACCACTTCTCGCTCTGGGTGGACAACCGCGAGGACGTGCTGCGCGCCGCGAGCATCATCACCGAGGCGGGCGTGTTCATCGAGGCGGGACCCTCGATGCACAACAATTCGCAGGGCTTCTACCTCTACACCTACGAGCCCGGCGGCAACCGGGTGGAGATCTACTCGGGCAGCTACCTGGTGTTCGCGCCCGACTGGAAACCGGTGACCTGGAACGAGGAAGAGCGCGGCACGGGCGTGTACTGGGGCGGCGCGCTGCCGGAGAGCTTCCTCACCTACGCCACGCCGGACGTGGAGCAGGACACGGCGAACCAACCCGTGAAGGTTCCGGTGTTCGACCCGTCCTGATCGTTCGCCTCCACGAAGCGAAGCCGGCCGGCGTCACGGCCGGGCAGCCAGGCCGGCCGGCGCCACGGCCGGGCGGCGTGGCCGATCCCCGCCGGCAGGGAAACCGGAACGCGAACCGGGGTCGGGGCACCGAAGCAGGCGGCGCGAGCTTCACGCGCCGCCGATCGTCTTGCTCGCCTGCTTCACCGCCTTGACGATGTTGATGTAGCCGGTGCAGCGGCACAGGTTGCCTTCCAGCCCGTGGATGATGTCCTCGTCGCTGGGCGAGGGGTTGTCCTGCAGCAGGCCCGCAACCGCCATGATCATGCCGGGCGTGCAGAATCCGCACTGAAGCGCATGGCACTCGGTGAAGGCCTGCTGGACCGGGTGCAGCCGCTCGCCCTCGGCCATGCCTTCGATGGTTCGAACCTGGGCGCCGTTCGCCTGCCCCACCAGCATGGTGCAGGACTTCACCGCCCGCCCGTCCACGTGCACGGTGCAGCAGCCGCACTGGCTGGTGTCGCAGCCCACGTGCGTGCCGGTGAGCCCCAGCGTGTCGCGCAGGAACTCCACCAGCAGCGTGCGGTCCTCCGCCTCGTGCGACACCTTGTTCCCGTTGACGGTCATCTCGATCCTGGACCTTTGCGTTCCTCGAAGAGCGTTGGCCTTGCCTGCGATTCCCGTCAACCGCGCGGCGGCTGGCGCGCGCCCGCCGCCGCGCGCAGCGCCGCCCACACGCGGGCTGGCGTGGCCGGCATGTCGAGCTGGCGCACGCCGGCCGGACGCAGCGCGTCCAGGATCGCGTTCATCAGCGTGGGCAGCGACCCGGTGGTACCCGACTCGCCCACACCCTTCACCCCCAGCGGATTGCGCGGCGAGGGTACCGGGTGGTCGTACAGGCGCAGCTCGCCGATGAGGCCGGCGTGCGGCATGGCGTAGTCCATGAAACTGCCGGTCAGCAGTTGCCCGCCCTCGTCGAACACGCAGTGCTCGCCCAGCACCTGTCCCGCGCCCTGTACGATGCCGCCCTGGACCTGCCCCTCCACCAGGGTGTGGTTGACGACCACGCCACAGTCGTCCACACCGGTGTAGCGCGCCACCTCGACCGCGCCGGTGCGCGGATCGATCTCCACTTCGGCCACGTGGGCGCCGCTCGGGAAGGTGGCGCCCGCCGCGTTGTCGGCGGTGGCATCGAGCGGGTGAACCGCCCCTTTCCCGGCGTGCCTGCGGGCAAGCTCCACCAGCGCCAGGGAGCGATCCGTGCCCTTCACCCGGAAGCGCCCGCCGGCGAACTCCAGGTCCTGCGCCGCGACCTCCAGCTCCTTCGCGGCCAGCTCCAGGCCCTTCCTGACGACTTCCCGCGCGGCGAGCAACGCCGCGCCGCCGTGCGCACCCATGGAGCGCGAGCCCACGGTGCCGAATCCATCGAGCGGCGGACCGTCCGGGTCGCTCGCCCGCAGCGTGATGAGTTCGGGAGGTACGCCCAGCTCGCGGCCCACCACTTCCGGAAACACCGTCTCGTGACCCTGCCCCGAAGGCCCGGTCACGCTGTAGAGCGTCATCTCGCCCGAGCTGCCGAACTTGAGCATCGCCTGATCCTTCGGTCCGGCCCCGCCGGCGGGTTCCAGGAACACGGCGCAACCGATGCCGCGCAGTCTTCCGCGCGCTCGCGCCTCCGCGCGGCGCGCCTCGAAACCCTCCCAGTCGGAGCGCGCCAGCACCTCATCGAGCAGCGCCTCGTAGTCGCCGCTGTCGTAGGCGCTCTGCGTCGGCGTGGTGTAGGGAAAGGCGTCCTTCGGTATCAGGTTGCGCCGCCGCAGCTCCACCCGGTCGATGCCGCTCTCGCGCGCCGCCTCCTCGACCAGGCGCTCCAGCAGATAGGCCGCGTCGGGCCGGCCGGCGCCGCGGTAGGCGGTGATCGGCGTGGTGTTGGTGAGCACCAGGCGGTTGCGCCCGTACACCGCCGGAATGCGGTACACGCCGTTGGGCGTGAGCTTGGGCGTGACGGTGTTGATGAGCGGCCCGGGGCCCGACGGGAACGCGCCCTGGTTGCACACCCACTCGTAACGCGCCGCGAGGAAATGACCGTCCTCGTCCATCGCCAGCTCGCCGCTGAGCCGGATCGCGCGGCCGTGGTGGTCGGAGACGAAGGTCTCGCTGCGGCTGCCGACCCACTTCACGGGTCTGCCCGTCTTCTTCGCGGCGATCATCACGGCGATGTACTCGGGGTAGGCACCGCTGCGGATGCCGAAGCCCCCGCCCACGTCCTGGGCGCGCGGCCGCACCTTGTCCGGCGCTATCCCGTAGCCCGCCACGCTGCCGCGCATCATGGTGATGCCCTGGGTGCTCGACCAGAAATCGTAGACGCCCTGCTGCGCGTCGTAGGACGCGAGGCACGCCTTGGGCTCCATCGGCACGCCGCAGATGCGCTGGCTGTCGAGTTTGACCCGGGTGATGCGCGCGGCGCCGGCGAAGATCTCCTTCACCCTGGCCTCGTCGCCGTAGTCGAAGTCGAAGCACACGTTCCCCGGCACCTCGGGATGCGCCAGCGGCGCACCCGGCGCGAGCGCCGCCTCCGCGTCGATGACCGCGGGGAGGTCGCTGTATTCGATCGAGATCCTCTCCACCGCATCGGCCGCGGCGAGCGCAGTGGTCGCCACCACCATCGCCACTTCCTGGCCGATGTGCGAGACGCGCCCGGTGGCGAGTACGCTGCGCGGCGGCAGCTTGATCGGCTGTCCGCCGCGACCCGGATAGGGGAGCATCGGCGGCGCGTTCCGGATGCCTTCGGCCAGGGTGTCCTCGCCGGTCAGCACCGCCACCACGCCCGGCGCGGCGAGCGCCGCCTGCGCATCGATCGCGACGATCCGGGCATGCGGCCGGTCCGAGCGCAGGAACGCCGCGTGGAGCTGTCCCGGCAGGTTCCAGTCGGCGGTGTAGCGGCCGCCGCCGCTGACCAGGCGCCGGTCCTCGCGCCGCCCCTTGAATGCCGCGGCCATCACCGGCCTGCAGCGATCGCGTCGACCGCGCGCCGCGCCATCACCTGCACCAGGTTCGCCCGGTAGTCAGCGCTGCCGTGGATGTCGCTCGACATGCCATCGGGGGACACCTCGAGCGCGTCGAGCGCCGCCGGCGCAAAGCGCCTGCCGAGCGCGTCTTCCGCTTCCTTCCAGCGGTACACGCCCGAAGAAGACGCGCCGGTGACGGCCACGCGCACCGCGCCGCCGAAATCGGCCACGAAGGCGCCGGCCATCGCGTAGCCTGAGGCGGGATGCGCGAACTTCCAGTAGGCGGCGCGCGCCGGCACCGGAAAGGAGAAACCGGTGATGATCTCGCCGGGGGCGAGGGCGGTCTCGAACAGGCCCTTGAAATACTCGTCCGCCGCGATCTCGCGCCGCTCGGTCCTGACGGTGGCGCCCAGTGCGAGCACCGCCGCCGGGCTGTCGGCGACTGGATCGTTGTTCGCCACCGATCCGCCCATCGTGCCGCGGTTGCGCACCTGCGGGTCGCCGACCCGCGAGACGAGGTACGCGAGCGCGGGGATCATCCTCTTCACCAGCGCGGAGCGGGCGATGTCGACGTAGCGCGTGCCCGCCCCGATGACAAGGCGATCGCCCTTCGCCTCGATGCCCTGCAGTTCCTGGACCTGGCCGATGTCGACCAACAGCGACGGGGCGGCCAGCCTTGCCTTCAGCGTCGGGATGAGCGTCATGCCGCCGGCGAGCAACCTCGCCTCGTCATGCTTCGCGAGCAACTCGCGCGCTTCGGAGAGCGTTCTCGCCCGTGCGTAGGTAAGCGGATACAAGGATCTTCCTCCGGCACATCGGGTCAGGGCGCGAGACAGCGTGCTTTGCGCGCCTCGAGGGCGGGAACGCGGCGCCGGCGGCGCTTGCGCTCCCCTGGATTCGACCGCGCCTTCGGGCCGAGCCCGGCGGCGCGACGGCGTAGTCTACGCGAGCGCGCCGGGGCTGTCAGTCGCGACGTGCGATGCTTCGCGGCCTTCTGCGATACTCGGCGCTTCCACGCACGAGACAAGACCCGATGAACGCCCTCGCCCGATCGCTGTCCGGCCGCCTGCACTACGCCTGGATCGTGGCCGGCCTGGTCTTCGTCCTGCTTCTGTGCGCGGCGGGCGTGCGCTCCGCGCCGGGCGTGCTGATCGTGCCGCTGGAGCACTCGCTCGGCTGGGACCGCGCCACCATCTCCGCGGCCATCGCGGTACACCTCGTGCTGCTCGGGGCGATGGGTCCGTTCGCGGGCGCCACGATGCTGCGCTTCGGGGTCCGCCGCACCGTGCTCGCCGCGCTCGCCCTGCTCGCCATCGGCATCGGGGCGAGCACGCAGATGACTCAACCCTGGCACCTGATGCTGACCTGGGGACTGATGGTCGGCATCGGCTCGGGCCTGGCCGCAACGGTGCTGGCGGCCACGGTGGTCAACCGCTGGTTCACCGAGCGGCGCGGCCTGGTGATGGGCCTGCTGACCGCGGCCAGCGCGATGGGCCAGCTGGTGTTCCTGCCGCTGCTCGCGCTGATCTCGGAGGCCGCCGGCTGGCGCGCGGTCGCATGGACGGTCGCCGCCGTCATGGCCTGCCTGGTTCCGATCATCGCCTGGCTGATGGTGGAGCGGCCGCGCGACCTCGGCCTGCGTTCCTACGGCGCGGCGCCGGGCGAGATCGAAGCCGGGCAGATGGCGAGCGGCAATCCCGTCGGCATCGCCTGGCGCTCGCTGCAACGGGCGCTGCCGACACGCGACTTCTGGCTCCTCGCCGGCACTTTCTTCGTCTGCGGCCTGTCGACCAACGGCCTCATCGGCACTCACTTCATCGCCTTCTGCTTCGATGGCGGCCTGCCCGAGGTGCGGGCGGCCGGCATCCTCGCGATGATGGGTATGTTCAACCTCGTCGGCACCGCGCTCTCGGGTTGGCTTTCGGACCGCTACGACTGCAGGTGGCTCCTGTTCTGGTACTACGGGCTGCGCGGGCTGTCGCTCTTGTACCTGCCCTACTCGGACTTGAGCTGGTGGGGGCTGGGCCTGTTCGCGGTCTTCTATGGGCTGGACTGGATCGCGACCGTGCCGCCGACACTGCGCATCACCACCGACGTCTTCGGGCGGCGCGACGCGGCGGTCGTGTTCGGCTGGATCTTCATGTGCCACCAGCTCGGCGCCGGCATCGCCGCCTTCGGCGGGGGCGCCGTGCGCAACGCCTTCGGCGCCTATACGGGGGCGTTCCTCGTCGCCGGACTCGCGTGCGCGGTGGCGGCCCTGGCGGTGCTCGCGATCCAGCGCGGCGGGCGCAGGCCGGCGCCGGCAGCCGCTTGAAGCGAGGTGCGGCGCGCTGCCCGCGGCTGGCGCTGCTTACAGCGATGCTTGGATATACTGGCATCAGCCCGTGGATGCCGTCGCCGCCCGAGGTCCGGCGATGAACAGGCGCCGGTCGCGTTCCCGGCCGGACCGCAAGGCAGCGCGCGGGACTTCGCAAGGCACGCGCGGACTCGGACCGGACATCAGGGAGAGCCCATGAACACCGCTGCCGGCACGCGCATCGCACCGGGCTTCACGGCAGGCCTGCGGGCCCTCGCCCTGCTGCTGCTCGCGCCCGGACTCGCCTGCGCCCAGGTGCTCGCCGCGGGCGAATGGGGCCGGCGCGCCGACATGCTCGAACCCAACTCCGAATTCACCCTGACCGCCCTGGACGGAAAGCTCTACGTGCTGGGCGGCTATCCGAAGGGCCGGGTCACGGTGCGCACCGTGCAGATCTACGATATCGGGACCGATACCTGGCGGTTCGGCCCGCCGCTGCCCCGGCCGAACAACCACGGCATGGCGGCCACCGCAGGCGGGATCATCTACTTGATCGGCGGGCAGACCGATCCGAACGCCGCCTACGTGAGTACCGTCTATGCACTGGACCCGCGCGCCGGGCGCTGGATCGAGAAGACGCCGATGCCGAGCGCGCGCAGCGCCGGGGTGGCGCTGGTGTACGAGGGCAAGATCTACGTGGCCGGGGGCCGACCGCCGCGCGGCCACGACTTCGCGGTGTACGACCCGAGTTCCGACCGATGGGAGACGCTGCCGGACCTGCCGACCCAGCGCAACCACGTCGCCGGCGCGGTGATCGACGGCAGGATCCACGTCGCCGGCGGCCGGTTGCAGGGCGGCTTCATGAGCGAGAAGACCACCGCTTTCGAGGCATTCGATCCGAAGGCGCGGCGCTGGACGGCGGCGGCGCCGATGCTCAAGGGTCGCAGCGGCATGAACGGCGTCATGGCCGAGGGCTGCTTCCACGTGTGGGGCGGCGAGCACCGCGACGGCATGTTCCCGGACCACGACGTATACGACCCGGGCGCCGGGCGCTGGGTGAAGCTGCCCGACATGCCGATCCCGGTGCACGGCGTCACCGGCGCGGCCTTCCTCGCGGGCATGATCTGGGTCACCGGCGGCGGCATCGGCAACGGCGGCAACAGCGGCACGACCCTCAACCAGACCTACCGGCCGGCGATGCGCTGCCGCTAGCCGCAGGGCTCGGCACGGGGCCGGGGGCGAGGCGCCGGCGTCTCAAGCGCCTCGTTCAGTCCAGGCGGTCGTACTTGGTGGAGCGGCCCCTCGCCTTGTCGACCGGGTAGCGCGCCTCGTTCACCGCGAGCTTGTCGCGCACACAACGCTCCAGGTCGAGCCCGAGATCGTGGGCGAGGAACTGCAAGTAGATCGCGATGTCGGCGATCTCCGCGGCGATCTCGGCCTTGCGCGCGGCGACCACGCGTTCCATCTGCGCCTCCGGCACCCACTGGGTGAATTCCAGCAGCTCCGCGGCCTCCAGCGACAGCGACACCGCGAGATTGCGGAAGGTATGAAACTGCCGCCAGTCGCGCTGCTCGCGGAATTCGAGCAGCCGTGCAAGGGTCGCTTCGCTCAGCATGGGTATCGGACGCGGCGCGGGTGGTCGGGATTACTGGGGCTTGATCCCCACCAGCCTCATCAGGTCCTGGAACTCCGAGAGTTCCCTGCGGATGAAGCTGTCGAAGGCCTCGGGCGATTCACCCGCGTTCACGCCGGTGTCCAGGCCCTGCGAGGCGAGGAACTTGGCATTGAAGCCGGGATCGGCGATCAGCTTCGCGACCTCGCCGTTCAAGCGCGCGACGATGCCGCGCTCGATGCCCGCCGGAGCGAACCAGCCCCACCAGGTGGTGAAATCGAAGCTCGCACCCGCCTCGCGCAGCGAGGGCACGCCCGGCAGGAGTCTGTCGTTGCGTCGCGGCGAAATCGCCAGCGCCTTCAACTTGCCCGCCTGCACCAGCCTGGACCCCGGTCCGGCCGCGAAGGTCACGATGTCCACCTGGCCCGCCTGGATCGCGAGCAGACCCTGGCTCGCGCTCTTGTAGGGGACGGGGTAAAAGCGCATGCCGTTCGCCTTGGACCAATCGACGAACAGGCTCGCCAGGTTGATCGAGCCGAAGGTGCCGACGGTGATCGCTTCGGGCTTCGCCTTCGCCGCGGCGAACAGTTCCTGCAGCGTATGGCCGGGCGCCTTCAAGGCGGCAAGGATGAGCTGCTGCAGCGTGCCGGTGTGCACGATGGGCGTGAACTTGAACACGTCGTAGGGCGGGTTCCTGCGCATGGATGGATTGACGATCATGGTCCCGGCGCTGGTGGCGATGAACGTATAGCCGTCCGGCGCCGACTTGCGCACCGCCTCGACGCCGATCAGTCCGTCCGCGCCTTCGCGGTTCTCCACGATGAACGGCTGCCCCAGGCTCTGGCTGAGCGACTGGGCGAAGCCGCGCGGCGGCACGTCGCCCGGGCCGCCCGGCGGGTGCGGTACGACGATGCGCACCGTCCTGGCCGGCCAGGCCTGGGAGAGGGCCGCGGGCGGCGCCAGGACGATGCAGAGTGTTGCGGCGATCGCGACCCTGTGCATGGGACTGCTCCGGATGACCGATGGCGGCTCGCAGCTTCCATTATGCAAGCAACGGCTGAAGCCGCGAATGCCCCGATGCCGGGCGCCCGCGATCCGCGTGCCGGGGCCACGCCCGCGCCGCCCGCGCCACCCGCGCACCCGCAAAGCACTCAGCCCCACACCGCGCGCGCCACCTCCACGACCCGCTCGAGCTTGCGCCACTGGTCGTCCTCGCTCAGCGCGTTGCCGTGGACGCTGCTGGCGAAGCCGCACTGCGGGCTGATGCACAGGTCCTCCAGCGGCACGTACCTCGCGGCCTCGTCGATACGGCGCCTGAGCTCGTCCTTGGTCTCCAGCCGGGGCGTCTTGGTGGTCACCAGTCCCAGCACCACCTTCCTGCCCCTGGGCACGAAGCGCAGCGGCTCGAACCCGCCGGCGCGCTCGGTGTCGTACTCGAGAAAGTAAGCGTCGACCCGGGTGCGACCGAACACCGCCTCGGCCACCGGGCCGTAGCCGCCTTCGGCCATCCAGCTGCTTTTCCAGTTGCCGCGGCAGGTGTGCATCACCACGCTCATGCCTTCGGGACGCCCGGCGATGGCGAGGTTCAGCGCCTCGGCGAGCACCTCCGGCAGGCGCTCCGGATCGTCGCCGCGCCTGCGGCAGGATTCGCGGAAGCGCTCGTCGCACAGGAACGCGTGGCTGGTGTCGTCGATCTGCAGATAATCGCAGCCGGCGGCGTGGAGCAGGCGGATCTCCTCGGCGTAGGCGCTTGCCACGTCGATCCAGAACCGGTCCAGATCCGGGTAGACCTCCTGGTCGATCCGCGCGCGCCCGCCGCGGTAGTACAGCATTGCGGGCGCCGGGATGCACTGCTTGGGCGTGACCCTCGCCACCGAGCGCAGGTAGGCGAAGTCTCCCACCGCGATCGGCCCGGCGTGGTGGACGCGGGCGCGAACCCGCGATACCAGGCGCGTCTCGCTGGTGCCGACGAAGCGCAGCGCGTCCGGATCCTCGACCACCTCGACGCCGCCCAGGCGCCCCATGAAGTCGTGGTTCCACCAGGTGCGCCTGAACTCGCCGTCGGTCGCGACCTGCAGCCCGACCGATTCCTGGCGCGCCACCGCCTCGCGGATGCATTCGTCCTCGACCGCGCGCAGCGCCGCGGCGGCCAGTTCTCCGCGCGCGGCCTTCTCGCGCGCCTCCAGCAGTCGCCGCGGCCGCAGCAGGCTGCCGACCACATCGGCGCGCAACGGCGGCTTTTCCTTGTCCATCATCGTTCCTGTCTGGTCATTGACGCACTTGCGTTTCACGGCGCCGGGCGGCGCTGGGCGAGGACCGATGCGCCGCGAGCCGGCTGCGCAGCGCCGCCGTCGCTTGCGGGTCGAGCGCCCGGTTCTCGCCGAATACCACCCCGTAGTCCCGGTGCGCGGACTGCTCCGAAACCAGTCCCTCGATCACGTCCCAGCGTACCCGCTCGGGATCGCGCGCGAGCGGGTCGCCCCAGCCGCCGCCGCTGCCAGCGTGAATCAGCACCTCGCTGCCCGCCGGCACCAGGTGCCGCGAGAGATCGACGTCCTTGAATTCCGGTTCCCCGGGAAGCTTCAGCATCTTCATGCCCGCCTGCCCCGGCAGGCCGCCGCCCACGCCCCAGGGCGGGCAGTGCTGCCGGCGCTGGCGTTCCATGTTCCAGCGGCCCTCGGCCAGGTTGCGCACCTGCATGGTGCTGCCCAGGCCGCCGCGGAACCTGCCCGGACCGCCGGAGTCGGCGCGCAGACCCCGGGTGCGCACGAGCACCGGGCTCTTCATCTCCAGCTCCTCGATCGAGGCATTGCGCACGTCTCCCTGGCACACGGTGCAGGTGGCGGATTCGCCGTCTTCGAAGGGACGCCCGCCCCAGCCGCCGCCGCCCGAGGCGCTGATCACGAAGCGGCGCCGGGTGTTCGGGTCCATGCCGAAGAACACGCCGTTATTGCCCATCAGCCCGAAATGGGCCGCGGGCACCCGCTCCGGGATGGCGCGCGCGAGCGCCGCGACGATGGTGTCCACCACCATCGGCAGCACCACGCTCCAGTGCGCCATCGGTGCCGGGTAGCGCGCCATCATGATATTGCCTTCGGGGATGATGCACTGGAGCGCGCGGAACGAGCCTTCGTTGACCGGCTCGTTGGGCGCGGTGAGCGCCTTGTAGGCGATGCGCGGCGCGGCGAGCGTGCGCGAGTTCATCGCCGAGCGGCGTTCCCCGGAGCAGCCGGACATGTCGATGCTCATCTCGCCCCCGCGCACGCTGACCCTGGCGTGCAAGCGCACCGGCTCGCCCTGGGCGAGGCCGTCGTCGTCCAGCACCGACTCGGCCTCGTATACCCCGTCCGGGAAGCTCGCCACCACGTTGCGGCACTTGCGCTCGGTCTGCGCGAAGATGCGCTCGATCGCCGCGAGCACGGTGTCGCGCCCGTACTTGCCGAACAGCTCGTCCAGCCGCCGCAGCGCCAGGCGGCAGGCCGCCATCTGCGACTTCATGTCGCCCAGCGACGATTCCGGGTAGCGGATGTTGTCGCGGATCACGCGGTACAGGGTCTGGTCGAGCACGCCGCCGCGGTAGAGCTTCAGCTGGTCGAGCTGCAAGCCCTCCAGCCAGGGATCGGCGACCGTGAGCCCGGCGCCGAACCCGGTGCTGGTGCCGCCCACGTCGATCCAGTGCGCGCGCACGATGGCGAACATCAGCAGCTCGCCCTCGTGGAAGTAGGGCATGTGGATGCAGACGTTGTTGAGGTGCTGCCCGGCCACCCGCTGGTGGTTGCTGATCAGCACATCGCCCGGCTGGAAGCCCTCCTTGTCGTAGCGCCGCATCGCGTCGGTGATCATCACGCCCAGGTCGGCGATGAAGTGCGACACGCCCCCCACGTTCTGCGACACCAATTCACCGTTGGGCCTCACCAGCGCAGTGCAGAAATCCCGTACCTCGTAGATGATCATGTTGTAGGAAGTGCGCTGCAGGTCGATCGCCATCTCGTTGGAGATCGCCGGCAGGGCATTGCGGATCACTTCCAGCGTGACCGGGTCGAGGGGGATTTCCTTGACGCGTGCATCCATGGCGGTTCCTGTGAGCGGCTGTGCCGCAGCCGGAGTGGCAGACTTTCTCACGTCCCGGGCGCCGGCCGGCTCATTCCGGCTGCACGCCGGCCAACCCGACCAGGCGCGCGGCGATATCGTGCTGCAACTTGAGTTCCGCGGCGAACCTGTCGGACGGCAGCGGATTCACGATCGATCCCACGCTGCCCAGCTTGTGCACCACCTCCGGCATCGCCGCCGCTTTCAATATCTCGCTGGAGAGCCGCGCGACGATGGGCTGCGGCATGCCGGCGGGCCCGAGGTAGCCGAACCAGGAGGCGACGCGATCGTAACCCGGCATCACCTCGAATACGGTCGGGACCTCCGGGAACGGGCACGCCGAGCAGCGTGGCGAGCTTTTCCGCGGCGATGCGCGCGTTGGTCTCACCGCCGCCCGATACGGTCAGGATGTTGCGTATGGGTTTCGAGGGGTAGGCCTGGGCGGCCAGCGGCGCCGGCGCAGCCAGCGCGGCGGCCGCTATGAAGGCGCTCGGGTAAAGCGCGGCCCCACGTGTTGCCGTCATGGCATTTCCCTCTTCGAACCCTGTCGTTCGATCGCCGGCCGTCGCCGCAGCGCCTGCGCAGCTCAGACCGGAATCACCGGCAAGAGAAGGTGCGGCTCCCTGCCCGGCCCCGCGTGCAGGGTGTAGGCGCCGGCGAAACGGGCCGGCGGGCGGTCGGCGGGGTCGCGGTGCAGGTACAGCCCCGAGCCCCGGGTCGCGCCTTTGGGGGCGCCCGGTTCCTCGGGCCGCTCGAAATCGCGCCCCGCGACCAGCAGTTCCAGGCGCGAGCCGATGGGCAGGCGCAGGCTCGCCGGCCAGATCGGGATGTCGACCTGCACGACTTCGCCGGGCTCGAGCATCTGCTCCTCGTCGTGGGTGTGCACCGGCAGCCACTCGGTGGAGCGCCGCGGGTCGGTCTTGCGATGCGAGACGCGCAGCCAGCCCTGCGATACGGGCGACCTGGGCTCGGTGGAGGTGTGGAACACCACCTCCCTGCCCTGCGGATCGTAGGCTCTGAGCGTGACGAACAGGTCCGCGTCGGGCGTGGTGGAAGAAACCCAGAGGCGCAGCGCGCTCGGACCGGCGAAGGTGAGTTCGCGCGCGAGCGGCGGGGTGCGGAACGAAAGCCCCGCGCCGCTTGCCTCGAAGCTCGCCATTCCCGCCGCGCCCGGTTCGCCGGCGAGCGTCTTCGCCGCGAGATCCAGATGCATCCGGGTCCAGCGCGTGCCGCCCAGGGGCCACTGCGAATCCCGGATCCAGCGCTCCACCGTGTCGTCTGCGCCGCGGATCGAAACCTCGACGCGCGCTTCCCGCTCCCAGCCGTTGTCGATCCCCTTCAAGTACCGGTCGAAGAAGCGCAGCTGCAGCGCGATGCTCTCGGGCAGCATCGGCGTGGTGAAGTAGGGCCCGGATTCGACCTTCAGCCACTTGTCCTTCGAGGCGAGCTTCATCCAGCCCTCGATGGTGCCGCGCAGGTGCAGTCCGAGCCCGCCCCAGTTCGCCACCACCAGTGCGGGGATCTCGATATCCTCGTAGCGCGGCATGCGCTCGCGGTACCACGCGTCGAGCAGAGGGTGCGCGAGGATGGTCTGTACGTAGTTCGCCCGGTTGGCGTCGAGCTGCGCCGCGCTGAGGCTCGCCGGCCCGGTGTTGCGCTCGCCGGTGATGAAATCGGGGTAGGGGCAGCTCGGGCTGCCGTGCTGGTTCTGGCGCTGGCGCTCCCACCAGCCGCGGGTGAAGCCGTCGCAGAAGATGCCGCCCTGGCGCGTGCGCCCTTCGTAGTACTCGGCGCTGCCGTGCCAGGGCAGGATGCAGGCGAGGTGCGGCGGGCGCTGCGCGGCGACCATCCACTGCCCCACCGCATGGTAGGAGATGCCCGCCATGCCGACCCTGCCGCTGCACCAGGGCTGGCGCGCCGCCCACTCCACCACGTCGTAGCCGTCGCGGTACTCCTGCGGTGAGTTCGGGTCCTGCAGGCCCGGCGTCTTGCCGCAGCCGCGGATGTCGCCGCGCACCACGGCGTAGCCTTCGCGCACGAAGCACTCCAGGTCGGGCATCTCGTGCTGCAGGTACTTGCCCGAGGAGTTGGCGAGGATCGAAGACTGGTGCTGCGCCAGGTAGGCGTAGGCCGCCGGGAAGTTCACCTTCAGGTGCACGTCCTTGCCGTAGGGGCCGCAGGCGGTGAGCGCGGGAAACCGCCCCGGCGCATCGGGGCGGTACACGTTGGCGACGAGCCTGGCGCCGTCGCGCATCGGGATCTGGACGTCCTTGTCCACCTTGACCGCGTAGCGCTGTGCGGGCTCGTTTGCCACGATCGCTCTGCCTTGTGCCGTTGGCGTGTGCACGAGATTATGGCGAATCGCGCAGTGCGCGTCAGGATGCCGCGCCGCGTCCGGCGCGGTGAGCCTGCCGCGCCGCGCCCGGCGCGGCGATCCGCGCAAGGCGCGCTCGGACAGCGACCGATGCCTGTGTCAGAATCCAAACCTCCAGTTGCCTTCACCAGGAGATGGAATCATGCGCGTCGTCGCCTCGCTGGTCAGCAGCGCAGCAGCCCTGATCCTCGCCGTCGTGTCGCAGTCCGCGCTCGCTCAGGCGGCGCGCTTTCCGGAAAAGCCGGTGCGCGTGGCGGTGGGCTACGCACCCGGCGGGCTGCCCGACACGGTCGCCCGCGTGGTCGCGCAGAAGCTCTCCGAACGCTGGGGCCAGCAGGTGTTCGTCGAAAACCGCGCGGGCGCCAACAGCGGCATCGCCGCGGAGTTCGTCGGTGCGGCGCCCCCGGACGGCTACACGCTGTTGGTGACCGACAACTCGACCCACGCCATCAACCCGTTCCTCTACAGGAAACTGCCCTACGATCCGAAGAGTCTCGCCCCGGTATCGCTGGTGGCGCGGGCGCCGCTGTACCTGGCCGCGCACAACGCCTTCCCCGCGAACACCTTCGCCGAAGTGGTGGCGGTGCTCAAGGCCAATCCGGGCAAGTACACCTACGGTTCCTCGGGAATCGGCAGCACGCACCACCTGTGCATGGAGTTCCTGAAATCCGCGCTCGGTCTGCAACTCACCCACGTGCCCTACAAGGGCACCGGCCAGAGCGTCCCGGCGCTGGTCGCCGGGCAGGTGCCGCTGGTCTGGTCGGCCTACCCGTCGCTCGCCTCCTTCGCCAAGGACGGACGCATCAAGCTGCTGGCGGTGAATTCGCTCAAGCGCTCGGCCAGCTCGCCGGGCCTGCCGGCCGTGGCCGAGACCATCCCGGGGTTCGATTTCGCACCGACCATCGGTTTCTTCACCCCCGCGGCCACGCCGGCGGACTTGGTCGCGCGCATCGCGGCGGAGGCGAACGAGGCGATCAAGGCGCCGGAGGTGATCGCGCGTTTCACGGCCCTGGACATCCAGGCGGTGGGAAGCACCCCGGAGGAATACGCGGCCTCGCTGCGCGCCGACGCGGAGCGCTACTCGAAGGCGGTGAAGCTCTCCGGCGCGAGCGCCGACTGATCCGCTCCGGCGCGAGCGCCGACTGATCCGCTCCGGCGCGAGCGCCGACTGATCCGCTCAGGCGCGAGAGCCGACTGATCCGTTCAGGCGGCGGCCTCGCGCCGCCGGAAGTGCTGCCGGCCCACCATGGTGCACACGGGTTCGCCGGCGGCGTCGAGCAGGTCCCAGCGGAACTTGACCGTGCCGCGCCAGGCGAGCTTGCCCGAGGCGCTCTGCTCCAGCACCGTGGAGCGCAGCCGCAGCGCATCCCCGGGCCGCACCGGCTTCCACCAGCGGATCTCCTCCAGCCCCGGCGAGCCGATGCAGGTGCTCTCCAGCAGGTAGCCGTCGCACATCAGCCGCATGCCCACCGCGCAGGTCTGCCAGCCGCTGGCGATCAGACCGCCGAAAGGCGTGGCCTTGGCCGCCTCCTCGTCGCAGTGGTAGGGCTGCGGGTCGTACTCGCGCGCGAAGGCGACGATTTCCGCGGCGCCGAGCGAGCGCGCCGGCGACTCGTACACCCAGCCCGGGGTGAAGTCTTCCCAGCAGTACTTGATGGTCAAGTCGAACTCCGTTTGCCCGGCGCGCGCCCGCGCGCCCGTCGCCGGTGTCAGTCTCCGGGGTCAGTCGAAGCGCACGTACTCGAAATCCAGCGGCATGCCGTGGATGCCGCGCTCGGGCGGGGCGATCCAGTTCGCGAACCTGCCGGGCTCGACCACCCGTCCCATGAGCGACTGCACGAAGGCGCGGTCGGCCGCGCTCGGCAGCCATTCGTCCGCCCGGGCCTGCCACGCTTCGCGGCTGAGCAGGCGCCCGTCGGGCGAGATGTGCGCGCCGGCCAGGGCGCCGATGCGCCGGTGGAAACCCTTGTGCGGGACGGCGAGCCGGAACTCGATGCCGTGCTTTTCCATCACCCGGTTCCAGCGCGCGATACCCGAGGCGGTGTCCTTGATGTAGTCGTCGCGCAGCTTCTCGTTGAGCGCGTTGAGCGCGGGCGCCTCGCGCGTCACCAGGCGTCCTTCCTCGAACGCGAGCACGGGATAGACCGCGTCCTTCAGCCGGTGATCGTCGTCCAGCTTTTCCTCCTCGTAGCGCCCCTTCAGCCCGGTGGTGTAGTAAGTCGCCGCGTTCGATGACAGCTCCGAGCCGAACAAGTCGAGCGTCACGCTGAAGTGGAAGTTGAGGTAGCGCTGCACGGTGGGCAGGTCGATGACGCCCAGCGCGCGCAGGCGCTCGGGAGAGTCGGTCCGCTCCTTGGCCATCACCTGGCAGGTGCGTTCCAGGATGCGCGCCACCCCGGTGACGCCCACGAACATGTGGTGCGCCTCCTCGGTGAGCATGAAGCGCGCGGTGCGCGCGAGCGGATCGAACCCCGACTCGGCGAGCGCGCACAACTGGAACTTGCCGTCGCGATCGGTGAAGAAGGTGAACATGAAAAGCGACATCCAGTCGGGCGTGGGCTCGTTGAACGCCTCCAGGATGCGCGGGTTGTCGCGGTCTCCCGAGCGGCGCTCGAGCAGCGCCTGCGCCTCCTCGCGCCCGTCGCGGCCGAAGTAGCGGTGCAGGAGGTAGACCATCGCCCAGAGGTGGCGCCCTTCCTCGACGTTCACCTGGAACAGGTTGCGCAGGTCGTAGAGCGACGGGCAGGTCATGCCCAGGTGGCGCTGCTGCTCGACCGAGGCGGGCTCGGTGTCGCCCTGGGTGACGATGATCCTGCGCAGGTTGCCGCGGTACTCGCCCGGCACCTCCTGCCAGGCGGGTTCTCCCCTGTGCTCCCCGAAGCCGACGCTGCGGCCCGCCCTGGCCGGCTCCAGAAAGATGCCCCAGCGGTACTCGGGCATGCGCACGAAGTCGAAGTGGGCCCAGCCGCCCTTTTCCACGCTCACCGCGGTGCGCAGGTAGACCTCGTAGCCCTTCGAGCCGTCCGGCCCCATGTCCGACCACCAGTCGAGGAATTCGGGCTGCCAGCGTTCCAGGGCGCGCTGCAGCGCCTTGTCGCCGCCGACGTCGACGTTGTTGGGTATCTTCTCGTTCAGGCTCACGTTCAAGGCATGCTCCCTGCCGTTCAGGTCCGGTTCCAGTCGAAGCCCGGCTTGCTGCCGGTGCCGAACACCTTCAGCGCGCCCGCGGCGCCGGTCGCATTGGGGCGCGTGAAAATCCAGTTCTGCCACGCCGACAGGCGCCCGAAGATGCGCGTGTGCATGTTCTCGGCGCCGGGAAAGCGCAGGTTCGCCTCCAGCCCGGTCAGCGCGTCGGGCGAGAGGCTGGCGCGCTCCTCCAGAGCGAGGCGGATCTCCTCGTCCCAGTCGAGCTCGTCCGGGGCCGCGGTCACCAGTCCCAGCGCCAGCGCGCGCTCGGCGTCCAGCCGGCGCCCGAGCGCCGCGCGCGCGGCCTCGACGGCGCCGCGCTCGCCGCAGAACCGCGTTTCGATGCGGGCGGCGCCGTTGGCCGCCGGGTAAGCGCCGAAATTCATCGGCGAGCAGGCGATGCAAGGGGCGCCCGGCGCTGCGCCGTCCAGCTGCAGCATGTAGCTGCGGTCGGCGGCGAGCGCCAGCTCGAACAGCGTGCCCGCGAAGCACGAACCGCGGTCCACGAGCGCGATGAGGCTGCGCGAGGACACGTCCAGCCGCGAGAGCGTCCGGCGCAGCATTCCGGTCACTTCCTTCACGAACCAGTGGCCGCCGTGCCGCTCGAGGCTCGCGTCCGCCTCGAGCACCCGATCGGCATCGCCGCGGGTCGAGAGCAGCCAGGTGCCCACCTCCGGGTCGTTCATGCGCAGCATCAGCACGGCGTCGTCCAGCTCGCGCGCCACGCGCAGCGGCCACCAGTGCGCGCCACGCGCGAGAATGCCCTCGATGTCCTCGGGTTCGCGCCGCTCCGGGGCGCTCACCGTGAGGGTGACGCGCCGCGCTTCCCGCTCGATGCGCGCGTCCACCAGCGCGTAGTGGTAGCCGGCGGCGTCGATGCGCCGTTCCAGGGGCGGCAGCACGATGCCCTGCGCCTGCCGCGGGCGCTCGCTCGCCTCCGCGAGCTCGGCCGCGCGCCGGCCCACGAACTCGTGGAACTGCCCCGGCTTGACCACCTCGTCCACCAGCCGCCACTCGCGGGCGCGTGCGCCGCGCACGCCCTCGGCGGAGGTGCAGAACAGGTCCGCCTGATCGCGCCTGACCCTGCGCTTGTCGGTGAGCCGGGTCAGACCCCCGGTTCCCGGCAGCACGCCCAGCAACGGCACCTCCGGCAGGCTGACCGCGGACCAGCGGTCGTCCACGAGCACGATCTGGTCGCAGGCGAGCGCCAGCTCGTAGCCGCCGCCCGCGGTGGTGCCGTTGCAGGCGGCGAGGAACTTCAGGCCCGAGTGGGCGCTGGACTCCTCCATGCCGTTGCGCGTCTCGTTGGTGAACTTGCAGAAATTCACCTTCTCGGCGTGGCTCGCCAGGCCCAGCATGAAGATGTTGGCGCCGGCGCTGAACACCCGCTCCTTCGCGCTGGTCAGCACCACGCAGCCCACTTGCGGGTGCTCGAAGCGGATGCGTTGCAGCGCGTCGTGCAGCTCGATGTCCACGCCCAGGTCGTAGGAGTTGAGCTTGAGGCGATAGCCGGGCGCGAGGCCGCCCGCCTCGTCGACATCCAGACTGAGCGTGGCCACGCGCGCCTCGACGGCGAGGCGCCAGTGCCGGTAGCGATCGGGATGGCGCTCGCAGGTGATGAGTTCGCGTGCAGTCTCATGCGCGGCTGCGCTGCGCGGTTCTGCGGCGGATTCCGACACTGTGCCTCCTTGCGAGCCCCTCGCGAGGGGGTGCAGGCGCCCCGTGGAGCCGGGACCGCGCTGACCCATGAAAGGTTCCGGGCTATTATAGGCGGCCCCACGCCCGAGCCGCCTTTGCGAAGACCATGACGCCGGAGGAAATCAGCGCACGGATCGCCCCGATCACCGGATGCGTCGGGGCGAGCGCGCTCGCTGCGGCGCTGGGGCACAAGCGGTACGAGGCGCTGCCCGCGCACGGCGAGGCCCCTCGCGGCGTGTTCGCGGCCTGCCGCGAGGCGCTCGCCGCGGGGTGAATGTGCGCGCGCGAAGCCGGCGGCATCCGCTTCGGCCGCGTCGTCGCACCCGGATATGATCGCGCGCCCTCGCGGCAAGGGCGCGCCTAGCGGAGGGTTTATGCCCGGACTGAGCAGCGCCGACCACAGCACCAGCCCGCCGCTGCTGGAGTTTCCACGCGACTACAACGCGGCCCACGACTTCATCGAGCGCAACCTGCGCGCCGGCCGGGGAGCGAAGGCCGCGTTCGTCGACGACCGCGGCAGCTGCAGCTACCAGGATCTCGCACACCGCGTCGAGCGCTGCGCCGGCGCTCTGACCGCCATCGGGCTGCAGCCGGAGCAGCGGGTGCTGCTCGTGCTGCTGGACACCATCGATTTCCCGACGGTGTTCCTCGGCTGCATCAAGGCGGGCATCGTGCCGGTCGCGGCCAACACCATGCTCACCACCGCGGATTTCGAGTACATGCTGCGCGACAGCCGCGCCCGCGCGCTGGTGGTGTCCGAGCCGCTGCTGCCCGTGCTCGCGCCGCTCCTGGGTCGCATCCCGAGCCTGGCGCACGTGATCGTGTCGGGCGAAGCCGCGCCCGCGGGCGCTCACCGGCTCGCGGACCTGCTCGCGCCGCCGCAGCAGCGCTTCGAGGCGGCGCCGACCACGCGCGACGACCCCTGTTTCTGGCTGTATTCCTCCGGCTCCACCGGCTCGCCCAAGGGCACCGTGCACGTGCACGCGAGCATGATGCAGACCGCCGAGCTGTACGCGCGACCGGTCCTGGGGATCCAGGAAAGCGACGTGGTGTTCTCGGCCGCGAAGCTGTACTTCGCCTATGGCCTGGGCAACGCGCTCAGCTTTCCCATGGCGGTCGGGGCGACCGCGGTGCTGATGGCCGAGCGCGCCACGCCGGCGGCGGTGTTCGCCCGGCTGCGGGCGCACCGGGCGAGCGTCTTCTACGGCGTGCCGACGCTGTACGCGGCGATGCTCGCCAGCCCGGAGCTGCCGCGGCGCGGCGAGCTGGCGCTGCGCCGCTGCACCTCGGCCGGCGAAGCGCTGCCCGAGGACATCGGCCGGCGCTGGAGCGAACACTTCGGCGTCGACATCCTCGATGGCATCGGTTCCACCGAGATGCTGCACATCTACCTCTCCAAACGGCCCGGCGAGGTACGCTACGGCACCACCGGCAGGCCGGTGCCCGGCTACGAGGTGCGCCTGGTCGGCGACGGCGGCGCGCCGGTCGGCGACGGCGAACAGGGCGAACTGCAGGTGAGCGGTCCCACCAGCGCCGCCCTGTACTGGAACAACCGCGAGCGCTCGCGCTCCACCTTCCTCGGCCCCTGGACCCGCAGCGGCGACAAGTACACCCTGAACGAAGCCGGGTACTACGTCTACGCGGGCCGCACCGACGACATGCTCAAGGTGGGCGGCATCTACGTCTCGCCGATCGAGGTGGAATCGGCGCTGATCGGGCACCCTTCGGTGCTGGAGGCCGCGGTGATCGGCGCCGAGGACGAGCAGCGCCTGGTCAAGCCGCTCGCCTTCGTGGTGCTCAAGCCCGGCCTGAAGGCTTCGGAGGGCCTCGCCGAGGAGCTCAAGCAGCACGTGAAGGACCGCCTCGCCCCGTACAAGTATCCGCGCTGGATCGAGTTCGTGGCGGATCTGCCCAAGACCGCCACCGGGAAGATCCAGCGTTTCAGGCTTCGCGAGCAGGTGGCGGGTCATCGCTGATTTCGAGTCCAACCAAGGAGCAAAGGCACCATGTCCCAGATTACGAATCGACGCGCGTTCCTCCAGGTCGTCGGCGCGGTGACGCTCGGCGGCATCGCCCCGGCGCCGCTCCTGGCGCAGCAGAGCAAACTCAGGGTCGGCCTGATGCTGCCCTACACCGGGACCTACGCCGCCCTGGGCACGGCGATCACCAACGGCTTCAAGCTGGCGGTGGACGAGCGCAAGGGGCGGCTCGGCGGCCGCGAGATCGAGTACTTCACGGTGGACGACGAGTCCGAGCCGGCCAAGGCGCCCGAGAACACCCACCGCCTGGTGCAGCGCGACAAGGTGGACGTGCTGGTGGGCACGGTCCATTCCGGGGTGCTGCTCGGGATGGTGAAGATCGCGCGCGAGAGCGGCACGCTGCTCATCTGCCCCAACGCGGGCGCCGGGGATGCCACCGGGCCGATGTGCGCGCCGAACATCTTCCGCACCTCGTTCTCCAACTGGCAGACCACCTACCCGCTGGGCAAGGTGCTGGCCGACCGCGGCCTGAAGACGGCGGTCTTCATCACCTGGAACTATGCCGCGGGCAAGGAGATGCTGGCCGGCTTCCAGGAAGGCTTCGCCAAGGCGGGGGGCAAGCTGGTGAAGGAGCTGCTGCTGCCGTTCCCGCAAGTCGAGTTCCAGCCGCTCCTGACCGAGGCGGCCTCGATCAAGCCGGCGGCGGTGGTCGCCTTCTTCGCCGGCGGCGGCGCGGCCAAGTTCCTCACCGACTACGCGGCCGCGGGACTCAAGGGCAAGATCCCGCTGTTCGGCTCGGGCTTCCTCACCGACGGGGTGCTCGATGCGGCGGGCGCGGCGGCCCAGGACGTGGAGACCACGCTGCACTACGGCGACGGTTTGAGCACGCCGCGCAACAACGCGTTCCGCGCCGCCTACCGCAAGTCCTACAAGAACCTGGAGCCCGACGTCTATGCGGTTCAGGGCTACGACGCCGGCCTGCTGCTCGCCGCCGGCATGGACGCGGTGAAGGGCGACGTCTCCAGGAAGAAGGAACTGATCGCGGCCATGGAGCGCGCGCGCATCGACAGCCCGCGCGGCGCCTGGACGCTCTCCAAGGCGCACAACCCGATCCAGGACTTCTACCTGCGCAAGGTCGTGGGCAAGGAGAACCGCGTGATGGGCGTGGCGCACAAGGCGCTCGCCGACCCGGCGATCGGCTGCAGCATGAAGTAGCGGCCGCGGCGCTCGCCGCCGGCGCCGCCCCGGGTGCGCAACGCGCCGGCGGGGCGCTGGCGGCGCCTGCAGCCGAGCACCCGTTGAAGGCCGTCTCGGGAGCGCCCGAGGCGGCCTTCGCGCAACGGACCGATGGACTACCTCATCCAGATCCTGAACGGGGTGCAGTACGGCCTGCTGCTGTTCCTGCTCGCCAGCGGGCTGACGCTCATCTTCGGCATCATGGGCGTGATCAACCTCGCCCACGGCAGTTTCTACATGGTGGGCGCCTACCTCGCCCTCTGGCTCACCCGGCTCACCGGAAGCCTGTGGCTGGCGCTGCCGCTCGGGGTGCTGGCGGCGGTCGCGCTCGGCGCGCTCCTGGAATGGGCGCTCATCCGCCGCCTCTACGCGCGCGACCACCTGTACCAGGTGCTGCTCACCTTCGGCCTGATCCTCGTCTTCGAGGAGCTGCGCAGCCTGCTGTTCGGCAACGACGTGCACGGCGTGCCGATCCCGCCCGCCCTCAACTTCTCCATACCCCTCACCGAGACGCTGAGCTACCCGGTCTACCGCCTGTTCATCTCGGGGGTGTGCCTCGCGCTCGCCGCGGCCATGTACCTGGTCATCCGCAAGACCCGCCTGGGCATGATGGTCCGGGCCGGCAACTCGAACCGCGAGATGGCGCAGGTCCTGGGGGTCGATATCCCCCTGGTGTTCACCTTCGTGTTCGCGCTCGGCGTGGCGCTGGCCGCCTTCGCGGGGATGATCGCGGCGCCGGTGTCCTCGGTGTTCCCGGGCATGGGCAACCAGATCCTGATCATCTGCTTCGTGGTCGTGGTGATCGGCGGCATCGGATCGATCACCGGGGCGATGGTCGCCGCGCTCCTGATCGGCATCGCCGATACCCTGGGCAAGGTGCTGCTGCCGCAGTTCTCCGGCATGGCGGTCTACCTGCTGATGGCCGTGGTGCTGATCTGGCGGCCGCGCGGACTGTTCCAGGCGACCTGATGCAGGACTCGGACAGACTGATCCGCTGGCTGATCGTGCTCGGCGCGGTCTGCCTCGCGCTGTTTCCGCTCGCCGGCTCCACCTTCTACCTGCAACTGCTCACCAAGATCATGATCATGGCGATCTTCGCCATGAGCCTGGATCTCATCGTGGGCTATACCGGGCTGGTGAGCCTGGGTCAGTCCGCCTACTTCGGCTTCGCCGCCTACATGCTGGCGCTCGCCTCGCCCAAGGGCGCGGCCGCAAGCCTGTGGCTGACCCTGCCCGGGGCGCTCGCCGCCACCGCGGCGCTGTCGCTGGCGATCGGGCTGCTGGTGCTGCGCACCGCGGGCATCTACTTCATCATGGTGACGCTCGCCTTCGCGCAGATGCTGTACTACCTGTTCCACGACACCGGGCTGGGCGGAGGCTCCGACGGCATCTACATCCACGTGCGGCCCTCGCTCGCACTCGGGGACTTCAACCCGGTCAACCTGGCCGATCACACCCACTTCTACTACCTGGTGTTCGCGCTGATGCTGGGCGCGTACCTGCTGCTGCGCGCGGTGATCGCCTCGCCGTTCGGGCGCGTGCTGGTGGCGATCCGCGAGAACCCGGTGCGTGTGCGCTCGCTCGGCTTCCAGGTGTTCAATTACAAGCTGGGCGCGTTCGTGCTCGCCGGCACGCTCGCCGGCCTCGCCGGCTACCTCTCAGCGTGCCAGTTCGGCTTCGTCAACCCGGAAATCCTCTCCTGGCACTACTCGGGCATCGTGCTGATGATGCTGCTGCTGGGGGGCATGGGCCGCCTGTACGGCGCGGTGATCGGCGCCTTCGCCTTCATCCTGGTGCAGGAGCTGTTTTCCCTGGAGGCGCTGTTCGGCGACTTCGCCAGGCGCTGGCAGCTCTCCATGGGGGTGTTCATCGTGCTGGTGGTGCTGTTGCTGCCGCGCGGGCTCTCGGACCTGGTCGAGCGGCTCGGCCGGGGTGCGGCGAAAAGGGCGGCCGGATGACTGAGCCCGTGCTCGTCGCCACGGGCCTCACCCGGCAGTTCGGCGGCCTCACCGCGGTGGCCGGGGTGTCGCTCGAACTCGCCCACGGCGTGGTGCACGCGGTGATCGGGCCCAACGGCGCGGGCAAGAGCACGCTCGCCAACATGCTCGCCGGCGAGCTGCGGCCTTCCGCGGGCAGCATCCGCTACGCCGGCCGGGAGATCTCCCAGCTCTCGGCCGACCGCCGCTCGCGCATGGGCATCGGCCGCAGCTACCAGACGACCAACGTGGTTCGGGACTTCAGCGCGCTGGAGAACTGCCGCCTCGCCGCGCAGTCGCGCGAGCCGCACGCGTTCAACTGGCTGCGCAGCGCCCGTTCCTACCGCGGCATCGTCGAGGCGGCCGAGCGCTCGCTCGAGGCGGTCGGGCTGGCGCAGCGCGCCGCCGTGCCGGCCGGCCACCTGAGCCACGGCGAGCAGCGGCAGCTGGAGATCGCGATGTGCCTGGCGACCCGCCCGCGCGTGCTGCTGCTGGACGAGCCGCTGGCGGGCATGGGCGCCGAGGAATCGGTCTCGATGATCGAGCTGCTGCGCGCCATCGCGGCCGAGCACGCGGTGCTGCTCATCGAGCACGACATGGACGCGGTGTTCGCGCTCGCCGGCGTGCTCACCGTGATGGCGAGCGGCGCCGTGCTCGACAGCGGCGAGCCCGCGCGGGTGCGGGCCAATCCCGCCGTGCAGGAGGCCTACCTTGGCGAGTACGACGCCTGAGGCGCCCATCATCGAGGGCCGGGGGCTGCACGCGTACTACGGCGCGAGCCACATCCTGCACGGCGTGAACCTCGCGGTCGGCCGCGGCGAGACGCTGGGACTGCTCGGCCGCAACGGCATGGGAAAGACCACGCTCATCCGCACCCTGGTGGGCCTGCTGCCGCCACGCAGCGGTACGGTACGCGTGGACGGCCGCGACATGAGCGGCGCCCCGCCGCACCGCATCGCGCGCCTGGGCATCGCCTACGTGCCCGAGGGCCGCGGCATCTTCCCGAACCTCTCGGTGCGCGAGAACCTGGTGATGGCGGCGCGCCCCGGGCGTCGCGGCGAGTGGAACTTCGCGCGCGTGCTGCAAGCCTTTCCGGCGCTCGCCGAGCGGCTCGGGCACGGGGGCGCCCAGCTCTCCGGCGGCGAGCAGCAGATGCTCACCATCGCGCGCGCGTTGATGACCAACCCCGAACTGCTGATCCTCGACGAGGCGACCGAGGGGCTCGCGCCCCGCATCTCGCGCGATATCTGGGCCATCGTCGGCGCCATCCGCGCAAGCGGCATCGCCACCATCATCGTGGACAAGAACCACGCTGCGGTCACCGCCGCGAGCGAGCGCTGCGTGCTGCTGGTGAAGGGCCGGGTCGTGTTCGAGGGTGCGAGCGCGCAACTGCGGGCGCAGCCCGAGGTGCTGCGCCGGCACCTGGGCGTCTGAGTGAGGCCGCTCACCCCCTCGGCCGGGTCAGCCGGCGCTACGGCCGCGGCGCGCTTCCTGGCGATCCAGGGATGTCGGATCGAGTACCGGCTCATCCGCAGCGCGCCCGGGGCGCCGGTGCTCGTCTTCCTCCACGAGGGCCTGGGGTCGCTCTCGGCGTGGCGGGATTTCCCCGGCCGCGTGGCGCACGCGGCCGGATGCGAGGCGCTCGTGTACTCGCGTGCCGGCTACGGCGCCTCCGCTGCGGTCCGCGGGCCGCGCGCGCCGCGCTTCATGCACGACGAGGCGCTCGCGGCTCTCCCGGCGCTGCTCGAGCGGCTCGGCTTCGAGCGGCCGATTCTCTTCGGCCACAGCGACGGGGCGTCGATCGCGCTCATCCACGCGGGCGGCGCCGGCCGCCGCGTCGCGGGCGTGATCGCGATGGCGCCGCACGTGTTCGTGGAAGACGTCTGCATCCAGAGCATCCGCAGGGCGAAGCGCGCCTACGAGACCGCCGAGCTGCGCGCGCGCCTGGCGCGCCACCACGCGGACCCGGATGCGGCGTTTCGCGGCTGGTGCGATATCTGGCTCGACCCGGCGTTCCGCGAATGGAACATCGAGGAGTACCTGCCGCGCATCGCCTGTCCGGTGCTGGCGATCCAGGGGGAAGACGACGAGTACGGCACCATGGCCCAGCTCGAGCGCATCGCGCGGCTCGCTCCGGACGCACAGGTGCTGCGGCTCGCCGACTGCCGCCACGCGCCGCACCGCGACCAGCCGCGGGCCGTGCTGGAGGCGGCGGTGCGCTTCGTGGGCCGGGTGCGCGCCGCGGCCTGAGGGATGCCGCCGGCAGGCAGTGTCAGCTCGCCGCCGGCGCTCGTTCCATGGAGTTCGAGGAACACCTGCGCGACGTGGTAAGCGCAGATACCCACCCGTGGAAAGTCTTTGCGCAGCGGCTCGTCTACAATACGCCCTGCCCGGAGTTTTCGCGCCACTGCAGGATCACGGACTGGCTGTTCCCGTGCGCTTCCGCGGTTCGCCCGGGAGGGCGCCGCCGGCGCGTCCGGAACCAACGCGGCGAACGCGCGGGAACCGGGCATCGCCAGGGGCCGACCGCCCTGCGAGCCGAGGAGCGTCACAGCGTTCCGAGGATTTCAAGGCGCCTGCGCGGATGCGCGCTGCACCGCTGGACTGCCCGGCGGTTGCGCGCATCGGGGTCACGCCGCCGACAACCACAGGAGTAAAGGACCATGATGAGATCTTCCATGCACGCGCTGGCGCGTGCCGCAGCGATCACCGTCCTGCTGGGCGCCACCGGGAGCGCAGCCCAGTCCTATCCGGAGCGGCCCGTGCGGATCGTCGTCGGCTTCGCGCCGGGAGGAAGTTCCGACATCGTCGCGCGTGTGGCTGCACAGCACCTCTCGCCGCTGCTCGGGCAGCCCGTGGTGGTGGAAAACAAGCCGGGGGCCGGCGGCCTGATCGCCTCGGATTTCATCGCCAAGGCTGCGCCCGACGGCTACGCGCTTCTGCTGGCGACCGCGGGGCACTCGACCCAGGCGGCGATCATGAAGGAACTGCCGTTCGACCCGATCGCCGGGTTCGCCTGGATCAGCACCCTGACGAGATATCCGTTTCTGGTCGTGACCGGAGCGCAGTCCCCGCTCAAATCGCTCGCCGACCTGATCGCCCGCGCCAAGGCCGCGCCCGGCAAGATCACCTACGCGAGCGTGGGCGTGGGCGCGAGCCAGCACATGCTCGCCGAATGGTTCGGCGCCGAGACCGGGATCGAGATGCTGCACATCCCGTTCAAGGGGGGCACCGCGCCGAGCGCCGAACTCATTGCGGGCCGGGTGGATATCATGTTCGAGACCATCACGGCCTCGCTGCCCCACGTCAAGACGGGCAAGTTGCGCGCGCTCGCCGTGACCTCGCCCCAGCCGGTCAGTTTCCTTCCCGATGTTCCCGCCGCGGCGCGAACCGTCCCCCAATTCGTGTTCCAGTCGTGGCTCGGTCTGGCCGCGCCGGCGGCGACCCCGGCTGCGATCGTCGAGCGGCTCAACAGGGATATGCGGCGCATGCTGGCCGAACCCGAGGTGCAGAAGCGCTTCGCGACCCTGGGCGGCGTGGCAGCCCCCGTCTCCCCGGCGGAGATGCGCGCGCAGATCACCTCCGAAATCACCCGCTGGAAGCAGATCGTGGCGAGCCGGCACATCGAGCGTCAATAGGAACCGTGGCGCTGGCGCGGCGGCGGCCCGGCGTGCCGGCAGCGCCGGCGCCGGTCACGACGGCCTGATCACCGCCGTTGTCGCGGAGGCCGGAAGTTCGAATCGGCCCGGTCGATCGGACCCTCCTCGGGCGCCCGGCGCGGCATCCCCGCTTCGCGTGCGGCGTGCTCAGACCGGGAACGACCGCTACCGGCGCCTGCGTGCGCGGCGTGAGGAACGCGGTTGCGCCGCCTGCCCCCACGGCGGGCGGTCGAAGCGCCGTCTCGATCGTGCCGGTCACGTTCTGCGCGACGCCGCCGTCCGGATTCCAAAACGCCGCCGGCGGGACGCCACAGAAGGCAGGCAGGGTGCTCCCCTTCTTGGCGGCAAGGGGCCGGCGGGGTCGGAGTTCTCTTTGAACTCCGCGTCCTGCGTGGCAGGCATTCGCAGACCGCGTTCAGTCGCCGAACACCCAGCGATAGATGCGCGCGTCGTCCTGGTAACCGCCGTGCGCGGCAAACGGCTCGTTCATCCAGAATTTCTCGGCCGCCGCACGGTCGGGCAGTTCGAGAAGGAGCGCCGTCCCGACGTTGTCCGCGCCGTCCGGCGAGCGCAGCGGTCCGCGGAATATGAAGCTGTCCTCGTACGCCTTGAAGTAGCTCTCGTGCGCGTGCAGATGCTGCGCGAAGAACGGCGCCGCATCGGGGATCTTGGACCCGGTGCACAGGTATTGCTGGAGCCCCTTGCGCCGGTAATCGGCCGCGCGCTTGAGGAAACTGTTCGACCAGCGGCGGATGTCCGTCCTCTCGTACACGCCCGCCCGGCTCAGGGGGTCGCCCGCCACGAAAGCCTCCGCCGCGGCCCGGTCCTCGAGCTGGACGAACCAGGTCGTCGCAAGCGTTGCACCCGCGTCGTCGGTCACGATGTGCCCGTAGCCGACCAGGCGCTCGCCGAGCGCTTTCGCATAGTCCTTCTGGGCGGCGATAGCGGCCGCGCGCGCCCCCGCCCGGCCCGCCGCGTCCCACGCGAAGATCACCCATTGCGCCGGCTTCTTGCGGTAGTAGCCGCGCAGTTCGTCGCCCGCCAGGCCGTAGCGCGGGTCGCCGGGCAGGTAGCCGCCTGGATTCTCGGTCGCCATCGCTCAACTCCTGCGGTTATCCGCCGGCATGATCACGCGAGCGCGGCCGTCGCGTCAATAGACGCCCGTGCGCCCGGCAGGATGAAATTGTCCATCTCAGGATTCCTTGGGGGCTGAGGGGTTTGGCTCGAATACCGGACAACCCGCCGCGAAGCGGTTATGAGGGTGCTCGTCAAGGTCCTTGCGAGCGCCATGTCGATGCTCAAGGAGATCGTAGTTCGTCCGGTCGAGGACGCCGAGGAGGGGCATTTCGTGCAGTTGATGCAGGCCCATCACTACTTGGGGGCGTTGCCCAAGATCAGTGAAACCTCTGGTACGTAGCCACTTGGGCCGAGCAGTGGGTGGCGCTGCTGAGTTTCTCGGCCGCGGCCTGGAAGTGTACGGCGCGCGACCGCTGGATTGGCTGGGGCCAGCGGCATCAGTTTGACCGCCTCAAGCTCATCGCCAACAACTCGCGTCTGCTGATCCTTCCGGACTGGCACCGGCCCAACTTGGGCTCGCGCACCCTGTCGCTGTGTCTGCGACGACTGGGCTCGGACTGGATGCGCCGCTTCGGCCATCCGCTGCTGCTGGTGGAGACCTTCGTGGACCCGCAGCGCTTCCGCGGCACCGTCTATCTGGCCGCTAACTGGAACTACGTGGGCGACAGCCGCGGGTTCCGGAGCACCCGCGAGGGCTACAGCGCGGAGCACCCGAGGCCCAAGAAGGTGTTCGTGCGCCCCCTGCAGGCCGATGCCCGCGAAGTGCTCAGTGCCCCCCTGCTAGACCCCGCCTACCGTATAGGAGCCCCCAAGATGATGCTCAGTGCCCAGCAGATGCGAAGCCTGCCTACCTTTTTTGCCGACATCGAAGATCCGCGCCGGACCCAAGGGCGCCGCCACCGCCTGGTCACGATCCTGTCGCTGGCCGCCGCCGCCGTTCTGTGCGGCCTGCGCGGCTACAAGGCCATAACCGCCTGGGCGCAAGACCTCAGCCCCGCGGCGCGCGAGCGCTTCGGCTGCCGCCTGGACAAGGGCCGGCGTCTGGTGCCCAGCGAATACGTCATCCGCAACGCACTCATTCGCGTCGATCCGCAGGCCCTGGACCGGGCACTGCAGCGCTGGAACGATACCTACGGCCAGCACGACCAGAGCCTGGCCATCGACGGCAAGACCATGTGCAACGCCATCGACGACAACGGTGAGCAAACCCACATCATGAGTGTCGTCGGTCATCAATCCCGCGCCTGCTACACCCAAAAAAAGTGGGTACCCTGCCCGTAGAGGGCAATACCGACACCGTCAAGCAAACCAACGAGATCGGCATGGCCATCCCGCTGCTGGAGGCCATCGCCATCGAAGGCAAGGACATCAGTGCCGATGCCCTGCTCACCCAGCGCAAGCTCGCGCACTACCTGGTCGAACAACGCCGCGCGCACTACCACCTCACGGTCAAGGCCAACCAACCCACGCTCCATGCGGACATCGCCCT
>JADLDQ010000452.1 GCA_020846575.1 Burkholderiales bacterium | reverse complement strand
GTCCTTGAGGTAGATGGTGTTGGTGCGGTCGAGGCGCTCGAAGAAGTTCTGCACAGCGCGCTTGAGGAAGGGCGCATCCATGGTCGGACGGCGCAGATGGAAACGCAGCAGCTGCGGAACCAGCTCGCCGACGCCCTTCTCGGTCAGGGGCTTGGCCGGTTCCTCGCCGGGCTCCAGGGGCTCGGGTTGGTCCTCGGCCCGCGCCATCGGGCCGGCCCAGGCCATCGCCAGCACCAGCAGAACCGCACCCAACCGCCTCAGCGCCGCTGCGCGCTCGAAGATGCTCATTCCGTAGCTCCTTGATGTGGTCTTCTCTGCCGGCGTGCCGCCCCCGCTCGCGAACGCCCCAGTTGCTCCAACTCCTGGCGCCCAAAGATCATAGCGCCGCCGCGCCGCCGCACGCAATGACATTAAACCTTACGCGGAGCGCTATTGTCTACCCCAACGTAAGACGTACAGACGCGCCATTTACTTCAACGTAGACGCACGCCTGCTCCTGTCTCCCGTTAGACCCCGAATTCGCCCGAAAGGGCCGGCGAAACGCGCGTAAATCATGGGCATGATCGCCGCCGCCACGCTGGCCGCCCCCGCGCGGCGCCAAGCCACAGGTTCTCAGACCGTACTGCTGTTGCACGGATGGCTGGGCAATCCCCGGCATTGCGGCGAGATCGCACAGGTGCTCGAGGCCGACGGCCACCGCGTGCTGCCCGTCTTCCGACACTACGACTCCTGGCCGCGCGGGTTGAGACTTGCCGACCTTGCCGAGCAACTCGAGACGGCCTTCCGCAGCCATTGCAGGGAACCCGACCGGCCCGTCACCATCGTCGCGCACAGCATGGGCGGCTTGTTGGCGCGGCAGTGGATGCGCCAGTTCTACCTCGACGCCGGGCGCCGCCCGCCCGTGCGACGGCTGATCGAATGCGCCAGCCCGCGCCACGGCGTGCCCAGCCAACCCTGGGCCGCCTTCCTGCTGCGGCACAGGCTCTTTCCCGGCGCGGGGTTAGGCGAACAACTCCAAGGTCCCAACCCGTTCCTGTGGGAACTCAACCACGCCGAGTTGGAACACGTCACGCGGCTGCCCGAGACCGTCGCCGTGGCTTCCGTCACGCGCCGCCGCACGCCGGTGAGCTGGCTCGCGGGCGGCCCCGAGTCCGACGCCGTCGTCCCCGCAGTGGCCTCCAGCCCCAACGCCGTATTCTGCCGGCCCGTCGCGAAGCTCCGGCGCCTGGCGCCGCGCCCGTTCGCCGTCTTCAGCGGCTGGAAGCATAACGGCCGCAAGGGCGTGCTGATGCACATCCGTTCCGGCCAGCCGCTGGACGCGCTCGCTATGCACGTGTGCAACGCCGTCGCTCGCCCGCTCGAGGACCTCCCGCCGCCGCGCGATGCCGCCTCTCCCCTGCGCCGCGTGTACCTAGTCGTGAAACACCCGGCGG
>JADLDQ010000451.1 GCA_020846575.1 Burkholderiales bacterium | reverse complement strand
GTCGAGCTGCTGCGCCTCGAGCTGATCGAAGAACGGGTGGCCGACGTAGGTGGCATTCACGCCGCGCTCGCGAAACCACTGTTCCTCGAACGGCAGTTTGCACAGGGCGTGATCGATGAGTCGACGCCTCTTCTTCACGCGCCAGCTCGCCCAGGCCCAAAGCTGCGGCACGCCGTAGTAGAAGACCGGGATGCCGCGGGCCTTCGCGCGGCGGGCGATGTGCCAGTTGAAGCCGGGATAATCGATCATTACCACGGCATCGGGGCGATGGAGGCGGAAATACTCATCCGCGTTTTTCAGCAGCCGCCGCATCTGCGGAATCGCGCGAATCGCCCGCGAAACGCCCATGATGGCGTTTTCGCACAGGTCGTAGTGCTGGCGGAAGCCAGCGGCGCGCATCAGCGGTCCGCCATAGCCGACGCATTCGATGCTTGGCTCCTGCTCACGCAGCGCGCGAATCACGTTCGACCCGTGTAAATCGCCGCTGGGCTCGCCGACGGAGAAAAACAGCCGCATGCAAAAACTCCGGTGATGCAATCGCGGCGGAGTATCGCAAACGGCGGTGCGCGTCACTAGAGCAATCGCGCTGCAGCTAGCAGCAAACAAAAGCGGACGATGAATCTGCTCGACTCCTCGTCCGCTTGTGAATCCAGCGTTAGCCGCCGGTGATTGACCGGCGGCCAATGTCGTTGCGCTAAAGGTTCAACAACTACTCTGACTTCGCTTTCTCAAATCCCTTTTCAAACGCTTGGTCGCTGAAGAGCAGTGCGATCTGATCGTCCCCTTCGACCTTCGTGGCTTTGCCCTTGCAGCCATTGCAGCAGAAGGCGACCTTCACGCCGGCGACGTCGATCGCCGTTTCGGGGTTGATCTTCTTGCCGGCGATGGGGCAGGCCTTGGCGCTGTACTGGCCGCTGGCGACGAGCTGATGATTGGCCTTCGCCGCGAACTTGGCGGTGTTTTCCTTGAAGGCGTTGGGGCAGCCTTCGCAGCAGAAGTAAACGTGCCCTTCCTTATATGCGACCTTTGCTTCCGGGTTGATCTTCTTGCCCGAGACGGGGCACTTCAACCCGGCGAGCGGATCGGCTTTGTCTTCGGCGTTGATCGAAGCGGCGACGACGAGACCAACCACCGCGAGCGCGGCCATCAGCATGCGAGCTTTCATGAAAAGTTCCTTAAAGAGGTTGCAACAGTAAGTTTCGATGCGATCGAATTATCCAGCCGCCCCAGTCTCTACAAACCGCTATTATCGTGACGCATCAGCCCGCGTCAATCTGCGCAAATAATATCGGTCAAATACATTCTCCGGCTGAGGGAGGCAATGCGCGTTTGGGCGATTATTCTGATTCAGCT
>JADLDQ010000166.1 GCA_020846575.1 Burkholderiales bacterium | reverse complement strand
CCGGCAGCGGCGTGAGCAGCACCGGATCGGCCGCGAGAACCGGCTGGAGAAGGAGCGTGCCGGCGAGCACGGTGAAGATTCCCCAGGAGATGGCGGCCGCGCTCAGGATGGCCAGGGCCGGGAGCACCTTGCCGTGATCGAAGGGCTTGCGGGTGGACATGATCTGATCCTCGTTCAGGATGGACCGCGCCTGGCGAGCGGCGGCCGGTGCATGCGCGCCAGGCGTCGAGCGGTGGACACGGGGCTCATCCGATGCCCGAGAAGGCCGGAAAGGTGTCGAGCAGCCACAAGGACAGGGTGGTGAGCCAGCCGGCCATCATGGCCAGCCCCATGAGAACCATCCCCAGACCCGCGACGATCTGGAGCGGCGCCCCGATGCGGCGCAACGCGCGGTAGCGCTTCATGAACGCCCCGGTGAACAGCGCGGTCGCCATGAACGGAATGCCCAGTCCGAGGCAGTAGGCCGACAGCAGCGCGATGCCGCCCGGCACGGTGGCGCTCGCGGCGGACACGGTGAGGATCGCGCCCAGCACGGGCCCGATGCAGGGCGTCCAGCCGCAGCCGAAAGCCGCGCCGATCAGGTAGGCGGCCAGCGGCCCGCCGCCGCGCAGTTCGCCGTGAAAGCGCACGTCGCGCATCAGCCAGGACGGCCTGATCGCCCCGGTCATGAACAGGCCGAACACGATCACGATGGCGCCGGCGGCCAGGTTGGTCTCGGTGCGGTATCGAAGCAGCATCTGGCCGATCAGCGTCGCGCTTGCCCCCAGGGCGATGAACACGGTCGAAAACCCGAGCACGAAGCATGCGGCGAGCAGTAGCGCCGCGAGGCGGTTCGCGGGGGACTGCGCGCCGGGCGGCTGAGCGAGCGCGCTGCCCGCGACGTAGGACACGTACCCGGGCACCAGCGGCAGCACGCACGGCGAAAGGAACGAGACCGGTCCTGCCGCCAGGGCCGTCGCGAAACCCGCAAAGGAAAGCTCGGACATCCGTCCACCGGTCGAGGTAAATGCGCAGCGCGTGAACCGGCCGTTTCATCCACCCCGTGGGATCGGCGCCGGCTTGCCGATGAGCGGGGACGGCAGATCGCGTGGATTCAGCGCGAGCCCGATGCCGGGCGGCGCGACGAACCCGGCGAATCTCGGTAACGGCGCGAGCGCAGTCCGCGAAGGCGGGTGCATGCGATTCGCGGCGATCCGGGTGTGTTGCGACATCGTGGTCCGCCTGCGCCGGGTTGCGAACTGTTTCGCGCACCAGCGCCGGATGTTGCGCAGACACAGAGACGACGCAGACAAAGATATTCCCCGGGGGTGCTCGGCCGTCTTGACCTGGATCAATGGGGTCACTCCGGTCATTGCCGCGGCGCATCCGCCCTCGCGCTCAGCGCGCTGCCGTTCGCGCGCTGCCGTTGCGGGCGTCCCATGGCCGGGAAATCGAATCCATCCCGCGTTTGCGCTAGATCAAACCCGCTTCGCGTCGAAACGCCAAGAATGCCCGCATGTTCGTCGCAACGTAATGATCTTCAAGGCAACCCTGCGCGTGTTGACGCAGGTTGCCCGGGGTAACCGAGGGCGGACCCGTTATGACGGCAGGCGATGGCGGCGGTGCGGGCGGCAAGTTCGAGATCGTGGCGCGCGAGGACTACTCGGACCTCACCTACATGCTGGAGGTGCGCCACCCCATGATGGCGCGCGCGGCCCGGCCCGGGCAGTTCGTGATCGTCATGTCGCACGAACACGGCGAGCGCATCCCGCTGACGCTCGCCGACTTCGACGCGCAAAAGGGCACCATCACGCTGGTGATCCAGGCGGTGGGCAAGACCACGCGCGAGATGCAGCGGCACTGCCAGGTCGGCACGCGCCTGCTGTCGCTGGTGGGTCCGATGGGCATCCCGAGCGCCGTGAGCAAGGCGAAGCGCGTCGTCTGCGTCGGCGGCGGCCTGGGCGTCGCGCCGGTGTTCCCGCAGGCGCGCGCCTTCAAGCAGGCGGGCGCCTACGTGATCGGCGTGCTGGGATTCCGCGACAAGAAGCTCGTGTTCTGGGAAGACAAGTTCCGCAAGGTCTGCGACGACCTGATCCTGTGCACCGACGACGGCTCGGCCGGCATGAAGGGCATGGTCACCAAGGGCATCGAGGTGGCGATGAAGGGCTACCGCGACGTGGACGAGGTGGTCGCGATCGGACCGCCGGTGATGATGCGCGCCTGCGCGGAGCTCACCCGGCCGCACAGGATCAAGACCATGGTGAGCGTGAACCCGATCATGGTGGACGGCACCGGCATGTGCGGCGGTTGCCGGGTGAAGGTGGGCGAGCAGATACGCTTCGCCTGCGTGGACGGTCCGGACTTCGACGGCCACCTGGTCGACTTCGAGGACCTGATGGGGCGCCTGAGGCGCTACGCGGCCGACGAGAACAAGGCGATGCAGCGCTGGACCGAGAGCTGCCGCATGGGCGGACCGGGCGAGCCGGGCGCGCGCGACTGGAAGGCGCTCGCGGCAACGCCGCCGGAGTCCGCGATCGACGAGCTGGTGCTGCCCGATCCCTTCGACGACGCGCAGGGCGGTTGACGGCCGCAGGCCGCGCAACGAACGAGCCGGGATAAGACGATGGCAGGCAAGAGAACGATACGCACCATCCCGCAGGCCCGCACCCCGATGCGCGAGCAGGATCCGCAAGCGCGGGCGAAGAACTTCAAGGAAGTCGCCTGCGGCTACAGCGTGGAGGAGGCGCTGCGCGAGGCCGATCGCTGCCTGCTGTGCCCCGACCCGGCCTGCGTGCCCGGCTGCCCGGTCAACATCAACATCCCGGAGTTCATCCGCAGGATCAGCGCCAGGGATTACCGCGGCGCCTACGACGTGATCGGAGAATCCAACCTGCTGGCCGCGGTGTGCGGCAGGGTCTGCCCGCAGGAGTCGCAGTGCGAGGGGGTGTGCGTGGTGCGCGAGCCGCTCGAGCCGGTGGCGATCGGCCGCCTGGAGCGCTTCGTCGGCGACAAGGCCATCGCCGAGCGCTGGGCGAGCACGCCCTACATCGAGCCGAACGGATTGCGCGTGGGCATCATCGGCTCCGGCCCCGCGGGCATGGCCTGCGCCGCCGACATGGCCAAGGCCGGGTGCGAGGTCACGGTGTACGAGGCCTTCCACCAGCCCGGTGGGGTGCTGCGCTACGGCATCCCCGATTTCCGCCTGCCCAACGAGGTGATAGACGCCGAGATCGCCAACCTCGAGAAGCTCGGCGTGCGCTTCGAGTGCGATACCCTGGTGGGGCGGCTGTTCACCATCCCGCAGATGATCGACGAGATGGGCTTCGACGCGGTGTTCATCGGCACCGGCGCGGGCTACCCGCAGCTGCTCGGGATTCCCGGGGATTCGCTGAACGGCGTGCTCTCGGCGAACGAGCTGCTCACGCGCTGCAACCTGATGCGCGCCAAGGATTTCCCCGCCTACGACACACCCGTGCCGCTCGGGCGCAGCGTGGCGGTGATCGGCTCGGGCAACACCGCCATGGACGCGCTGCGGGTGTGCCTGCGCCTGGGCGCGCAGAACGTGCACTGCATCTACCGGCGCACCCGGACCGAGAGCCCGGCGCGCGCCGAGGAGATCCACCACGCCGAGGAAGAAGGCATCCGCTTCCACTGGCTCACCAACCCGGTCGCGGTGCTGGACGACGGCCACGGCAACGCCCGGGGCCTGCGCTGCGTGAGGATGGAACTGGGCGAGCCCGACGACTCCGGCCGCCGCCGGCCGATCCCGATCGCGGCGAGCGAGTTCGAGTTCGAGTGCGACGTGGTGGTGTTCGCCATCGGCACCAACGCCAACCCCATCATCGGCCAGACATCGAAACTCAGGCTCGACAGGCGCGGCTACATCCAGACCGACGAGAACCTCGCCACCTCCATGGCGGGCGTGTACGCCGGCGGCGACATCGTCACCGGCGCGGCCACCGTGATCGAGGCGATGGGCGCGGGAAGGAAGGCCGCGCGCGGCATGAAAGCCTACCTGGGCCTGCGCGACCCCGACGCGGCAGTCCCTGCGGGAAGCCTTTTCGGCATCGACCTGCGCGAGCGTAATTTCGCGCGCGTGCGTCTTGTGCCTAGCAGCAGATGAATCGCAGTCCCTTCCACGCAGCCGGGTGCAGGCCGGGTTCGGGCAGGCCGAGGCGATCTCGCGGGTCGCGCAGCGCGCGACACGCGAGATCGCGGCGAGACGCGGCGCCGGCGCCGGTCCCGGCGCCGCGCGGCAACGAGTGACGACTCCCGCACAGCACACCGCAGGACCCTCACGATGAACGACACCCTCCTCCTGCAGCCCGAAACCACCGCCGCCTCGACAAGTAAGACCGTCACCGCGCTCGATGAGCATATCGTCGAGGTGCTCAGCGACTCGGGCGAGGGTGCGCAGCGCTGCGGTCAGTCGCTGGGCGCAATCTCCGCGCGCATGGGCAATGGCGTCTGGACGGTCGAGATCATCCCGGCGGAGATTCAGCCCCCGGCGCGCAGCGTCGAGGGCGCGAGCGGCAACCGGGTGCGCATCGGCGCTTGCGGCATCACCAACGGCGGGGACGAGAGCGACCTCGCCATCGCCTTCAACGAGCAGGTGCTGCTCGGGCGGCTGCGCGCCGGCGAGTTCAAGCCCGGCGCGACCATCCTGCTGGAGAGCATGTGGCGCGGCCATTCGGATCCGAAGATCGCGGCGTCCTACCTCCAGACCCACCAGGAGCTGGTCAAGGCCGGCTACCGGGTGTACGAGATCCCGATGGAGCGCGAGTGCCTGAAGCTGGTGCAGGACGCGCGCAAGGGCAAGAACATGTTCGCTCTCGGCATGCTGTGCAGCATCTATAGCCGCGACATGGCGCTCGCCCGCGAGCAGATCGCGCTCACCTTCGGCAAGAAGAACCGCTCGGTGATCGAAGCGAACGTCAAGCTGCTGGACGCCGGGTTCAGGTGGGCCGAGGCGAACCTCGACTTCAAGTACCGCATCCCGGCGGCGCGTCCGAGCGTCCCGCAGATCGTGGTGAACGGCAACACCGCCATCGCCCTGGGTGTGCTCGCCTCCGGGATGGAAGTGTGCGCCATGTACCCGATCACCCCGGCGACCTCCGCTTCGCACTACCTCTCGGAGGTGTTCGAGAAGGTGGGCGGGGTGGTGCACCAGGCCGAGGACGAGATCGCCGCCTGCGCCTTCGCCATCGGCGCCTCCTACGCCGGCCGCTGCGCGCTCACCATCACCTCCGGACCGGGCTTCTCGCTCAAGCAGGAGGGCATCGGCCTGGCGGTGATGGGCGAGATCCCGCTGGTGGTGGTGAACGTGCAGCGCGGGGGCCCGAGCACCGGCCAGCCGACCAAGGCCGAGCAGGGCGACCTCCTGAGCGCCATGTTCGGCAGCCACGGCGACGCACCCAAGGTGGTGATGGCCCCGTGCTCCATCGAGGACTGCTTCTATTCCATCATCACCGCGCGCAAGATCGCCGAGACCTTCAACATGGTGGTGGTGGTGCTCTCGGACGCGGCGCTCGCCACCTCGCAGCAGCCGTTCCCGCGGCCGCAGTTCAGCGAGACCTGGATCGCGCCGCCGCCCGACCAGGGCGAGATCCCGCCCGGCGCCAGGCCCTACGACTGGGACGAAGTCACCGGCCTCGCGCGCCGCTTCGTGCCCGGACAGCCGCACGGCATGCACACCCTCACGGGCCTCGCGCACGACCGATCGAGCCACGTCGCCTACGACCCGCAGATCAACCAGGAAGCGATCCGCGCGCGCAGCCTGAAGCTCGCGGCGCTCGCGAAGACGCTCAAGGCGCCGCCGCTCTACGGCGACCCCGAGGGCGACCTGCTGGTGATCGGCTGGGGCAGCACCAAGGGCGCGATCGAGGAGGCGGTCGGCGCACTGCGCGAGCAGGGGCACAAGGTCGCGTCGATGCACCTGCGCTTCCTCCAGCCGCTGCCGCCCGGGATCAAGGAGGCGATGCGGCGCTTCAGGCAGGTGATGACCGTCGAGGGCAACTGGTGCGACGACCCCGCCGACGAGATCATCGACGAGAACAATCGCCGCTACTCGGCGCTGGCGATGCTGTTGCGAGCCCGCTACCTGGTGGACGTTGACTGCTGGAGCGAGGTGAAGGGCCAGCCGATCAAGCCCGGCGCCATCCGCCGCGCGCTGATCGAGAAACTCAAAGCAAGCCGCGACCCGAAGGACGCCATGCCATGACCCACGGCTCGGAATGCCTGCTGCGTCTGTACGAGGAGCGCCTCGAACTCGAGGACTACCAGAACGGCGTGCCGCGCTGGTGCAACGGCTGCGGCGACAACGCCATCCTCGCCGCGGTGCAGCGGCTGTGCCGCGACGAGGGGCTGCGCCCGGAGAAGACCGTGTTCGTGTCGGGCATCGGCTGCTCCAGCCGCTTCCCGCACTACATGAACACCTATGGCTTCCACGGCATCCACGGCCGCGCGCTGCCCATTGCGCAGGGCGTGTGCCTGACGCGTCCGGATCTCAAGGTGTTCGTGAACACCGGCGACGGCGACTGCTGCAGCATCGGCGCGGGCCACTGGGTGCACGCGGTGCGCTACAACATGAACATCAAGCTGTTCCTGCACGACAACCAGATCTACGGGCTCACCAAGAAGCAGGCCTCGCCCACTTCGCCCGCGGGAACGCGGAGCAACACCACCCCGCGCGGGTCGTACCTGGAGGCGCTCAACCCGCTGACGGTGACGCTGGGGGTGCAGAACGTCTCCTTCGTCGCCCAGGCGGCCGACTGGATCCCCGAGCTGCTCTACGACATCGTCAAGGCCGCCTACCGCCACAAGGGCTTCTCGTTCGTGCGCATCATCCAGCGCTGCCCGGAATTCATGCCCAACCAGTTCGACCCCTGGATGCACGACCCGCAGCGGACCATGCTGCTGCGCCACGCGCAGGGCATCACCCCGAGCGAAGGCCTGGCGCGCGTCTACCGCAACGTGCGCGAGCACGACCCCTCGGATCTCGAGCGCGCACGCGCGGTGGCTTCCTGCATCGACCCGGTGCCGGTCGGCATCCTGTACCGCAACGAGGAGGTGCCCTGCTACGAGGATCTGCGGCGCAGCACGAAGATGCGCACCGCCGCCTACGTGAAGGCGGGCCTGGAAGCCGAGTTCGACAAATTCACCATCTGGCCCGAGGAGGCAAGGACGCCTGCGGCGGCCTGACCCGTCATGGATGCCAAAGTCACGCCCTACAGCAAGGAAGCCCTGCGCGCGGCGCAGCTCGCGTTCCACCTGACCGGCCGGCGCGGCGAGGTCGGGCTCGACCCGCTGGAGGACCTCGATCTGCGTCCGGCGCTGCTCGCCGGCTACCGCGACCTTACCGCGCTGCGCTACGACTTCCCGGTGGTGCTGCTGCACGGGGCGGGCGAGGGTCCGTGCATCGCGTCGCTTTCTTCGGTGATGGACGGGGTGCTGGAGAAGACCGCGCCCGCGGGGACCGAGGGCGCGCGCGCGCGCCGCAACCTGTTGCGCCTGGAGTGCGAGATGCGGCGCATCGTCGCCGCGGGTGACCCGGGGTCGCTCGCGGGGCGGTGGAGCGCCGCGCTGGAGCGCCTGGCCGCGCGCGGGCAGGCGCTGCCCGAGGACCTTGCCTCGAAGGCGCGCGCCGCCCTCGCCGTGGATGGCGAAGTGCTCGACTGCGACGCCGCGATGCCCGCGCGCGTGCTGCGCCACGCCTGGAATGCGGTGCAGGAGGGCCGCGCGCGCCGTTTCCACGCGCTGGTGGACCGGCTGCTCGCGCGGCTGAACGAGATCCTGCGGGCGGATTTCGTCGGCTCGGAGTCGGGCCGGCAGCCCGAGCAGTTGAAGGCCATGGTGGGTTCGGCGCATGCCGATGCATTCGACTTCGAGGCGATGTCGCGCATCCTCTCGCGGGTGCCGCACCACGCCGCGCTTTCGGATTCGCGGCGCGCGCGCATCGGGCGGCTGATCGCGGTGCTGGGTTCCCAGCGCTTCTTCCCGGCGGAGCGCGAGGGCGTCGAGCCGGGCGGCAAGGCGGCGAAGGCAGCCGCCTACAACTTTGTTTTCGACGGCTGCGTGGCGGCGCACAAGGCGCTGCGCGAGCGCTGGGGCAAGCTCGTCGAGGTCGCGAAGGCGATCGCGGTGGCCGAGCTGGAAGTGGCCGGCGAGTACAGCGAGGCGCGCCACGACGCGCTGTTCGAGAGCTACGGCGGGAACGGTCTGGACCCGCAAGACCTGGCGATGTTTCCCTCGTATCTGGTCTGCTTGCGCGCTGCCTCGGGCGCAGAGATGGCAAGGGTGCTGGATCTGCTCTCGGGCGGGCTGCCGGTGAAGGTGCTGGTGCAGTCCGACGACCTGCTGGAGGAATCCCTGGCCGGCGGCGCGCAGCTGCTGCTCGGCGTGCGCGCCCGGCAGCTCGCTGACGCGGCCATCGGGCTCAACCACGCCTACGTGCTGCAGGCGAGCGCCTCGCATCTCGTGTGCTGCCGCGAGCGCGTGCAGCGCGGGCTGGACTGGGCGGGACCGGCGCTTTTCAGCGTGTACTCGGGCGAGGCCGGCCGCGCCGCAGGCCTGCCGCCCTACCTCGCGGCTGCCGCGGCCATGGAGGCGCGGGTGTTCCCGGCCTTCACCTACGACCCTTCCGCGGGCGAGGACTGGGCCTCGCGCCTGCGCATCGAGGACAACCCGCAGGTGGAGCGCGACTGGCCCGTCCAGGGCTTCGGCTACGAGGACGAGGAGCACCAGAACATCTCCCAGCTTCTGGCGTTCACCGCGGCGGACTTCATCGCGCTCGACCCGAGGGCGGCGCCGCACTTCGCGCGGATCGCGAAAGAACACTGGAACGACGGCATGGTCGCGGTGCGTGAGGCCGTGGAGCGCAGCGAGCGACTGCCGGAGAAGGTACCCAGCCTTCTCATGGTGGACGGCGACAACGCGCTCCACAAGGTGGTGGTCGGCGAGCGCGTGATCCGGGAGGCGCGGCGCATCGGCGGTGCGTGGCGCTCGCTGCAGGAGCTGGGCGGCGTGCGCAACTCGCACGCCGAGCGGCTCCTGGCGAAGGAACAGGTCGCCTGGGAGGAAAAACGCAAGGCCTGGGAAGAACAAGCGAGGCGCGAAGCGCAGGCGCGCGGCCGGCAGGAGGCGAGTTCGCAGACGGCAGCGCCCCAGGCGGTTCCCGCGGCGGCGGCTGCCGCTGTGGAGACCGAGCCTGCGAAAGCCGCGCCCTCCGGCGATCCCTGGATCGAGACCCCGCGCTGCACCACCTGCGAGGAGTGCGTGCGGCTCAACAACCGCATGTTCGTCTACGACGGCAACAAGCAGGCCTACATCGCGGACGCCGGCGCCGGGACCTTCAGGGAACTGGTGGAAGCGGCGGAGAGCTGCCAGGTGTCCATCATCCACCCCGGCAAGCCGAAGAACCCGAACGAGCCGGGGCTGGAGGATCTCGTCAAGCGGGCCGAGCCGTTCCAGTAGTCTGCCGCTCGGGTCCGCCTGCCCGATTCGCGCCACTGCCGGTAACCAGAGCCGTACCGGACCCCCGAGGGCCGGATGAGGCGCAGGATCACGCGGCCCTGCCCCGGCTCGGCAGCGGCGGAATGCGATCCCAGTCGATCGAGGCCCCGGGCAGCGCGTCGATGGGAAGGGCGCCGCTGAGCTCGTGGATGGCGGCGCGCCCATAGCGGCCGCCGGCCAGTCGATAGACCGTGACGATGCGGTCGCCGGGATGCACCAGCCAGTACTCGCGCACGCCGGCGCGTTCGTAGGCCGAGAGCTTGATGATCTGGTCGTGGCTGGCCGTGGCCGGAGACAGCACTTCGGCTATCCAGTCGGGAGCCCCGCGCACCCCGCGCTCATCGATTTTCGACGCATCGCACACGACCAGGAGATCGGGCTGCACCACGGTGTCGACCGCGTCGTCGCCGGCCTGCGGATCCGCCAGCCGCACGTCCAGCGGCGCCACGAACACCCGGCACGGCGTGCCTTCCAGAGCGCGCACGAGCTGGTACGACAGGTGGACGACGAAGCCCTGGTGCTCCGGCGACGGCGCCAGCGCCATCGCATAGGCGATCCCGTCCACCAGCTCGCAGCGAGGTTCATCCGGCCAGATCAGGTAGTCGGCGTACGTACAGCGGGAGGAATCCCTTCGGGCGAGTCCCATGGAGCGGCCCTGTTCGCGAGCGGCTCCCATTATAGCGATGCCTGCAGCGGCCCCGCGCGCGCGCCTGAAGCGTGCGGCGCCGTTGCGCCGGGAAGCCGCGCGGCGCCGTTGCGCCGAGAGGCCGCGCGGCGCTGCGGCGCGCCCTCAGCGCGCGTCGGGCGCGAGCTCGATGGTCCCGAGGTAGGTACTCGAGGCGAGGTCGAAGCGCTTCAGCGCGCGCTCGTGTCCCTCGGCGGCGATCTCCAGGCTGTAGCCGCCGCTGCCCGGTGCGAGCCGGTCGATCTTGAACTCGCCGAACCCGTCGGTTTCGGTTTCCGCGACCGGGCGATCGTCCCTGCTCAACGTCACCTTCGCGCCCCGCACGCACTCGCTCGCCCCCGACGCCCGCGACACGATCGTGGCGCCGACGAAGCAGGTGTTGGTGCGATGGAGGTTGCGGTAGTACACCCGCGGGCGCGTGCCGTACTGCGGGTGCAGGACTTCCAGCGACTCCGACTCGGCCAGGCGCTGCATCTGGCCGTCCTCGAGCTTGACGGCGCGAATGGCCCCGGTCGCGCAGACCTGGGCGCAGCGCGGCTCCTTCCATCCCGCGTCGAGCAGATGCGCGCAGAAAGTGCATTTCTGCGCGAGGCGCTTCTCCTCGTTCCAGACGACTGCGCCATAGGGGCAGGCATCGGCGATCTCGCGGCGCCCGCGTGCCTTGACCGGGTCGATGAGGACGATGCCGTCCTCGCGCTTGGTCACCGCGCCCGTCCCGGCGCGCACGCAGGGCGCATCGTCGCAGTGGTTGCACATCGTCGGCAGGAAGGTGACGTCCACCATGGGCGTCTGCCCGCGCTCGACGGTGCGGATGTCGATCCAGCGGTGGCCGTGCAGGGGCTGCGCGGCCGCGTAACCGGGGAAGTCGTTGCCGACGTGCTCGTCCTTGCAGGCGACGAAGCAGTTGAAGCAGCCGTTGCAGCGAGCGACATCGACGATCAGGTTCCACTTGTTCATGGCTGCGCCTCCGCGCCGTTCCATTTCTCGATCTCGATCAGGCAGGAGTTGGGCGCCGAGGCGGTGGTCTTGGCCGTCTGGCTGCGGCTCGGGGTCAGGAGGTTGACGCAGCCGCCGCGGTCGGTGGACTCGCCGGGCGCACCCATCGGGTCGTACACCGCGCAGGATTCCTGCGTGTAGACGACCCCCGGGGGCACGCGCTCGGTGACCACCGCGGCGCAGATCACCGAGCCGCGATCGTTGTAGAGCCGCACCAGCCCGTGGTGTTTCACGCCGCGGGCGGCGGCGTCGGCCGGATGCATGCGCGCGATCCAGTAGTCGTAGCCCTCGACCCGCACCCGGTGCTCGGGGATGTCGTTGATGACGCTGTCCTTGCCGTCGCCCTTGCTGTGGTAGCTGTAGCGCACGTGCGACGAGACCAGCTGCAGGGGAAAGCGAGAGTAGAGCGCGGTGCTCGAGCGCCCCTCCCAGGAGGGAATGTACCGGTTCAGGGGCGGGCGCTCGGGGTCCGCGCCGTAGCGCTTCAGGCTGGAGGACTCGAACTCGATCTTCCCGGACTGCGTCTGCAGGCCCTCGCGGAAGCGGCCGGCGTACTCCGAGGGCAGGGGGTGCGGCTCGGGTTCGTCCTTGGGCCGTCCCTCGGCGAACCAGCGGAAGGCGACCGGCGGGCGCAGCGGCTCCTTTTCGGCGGGCACGACGAAGTAGCCCTTCTTCAGGAATTCGCGCCAGCTCACGTGTTTCGACACGTCGGTGGCGAGGAACATCTGCCGGCACCAGTCCAGTTCCGTCATGCCCTCGCAGAAGTAGGAACCCAGCCCCAGCCGGGCGGCGAGCTCGGTGAAGATGCGGAAGTCGGACTTCGATTCCCCCAGCGGCTCGATGCACTTGTGCTGGATGCAGATCACCCGGTGGTTGAGCTGCCCCTCGTTGTGCAGCGTGTAGCCGCCGCAGTTGGCCCACTCGCCGATGTCCCAGCGCTCGAAATTGGTGCACGCCGGCAGGATGACGTCGGCGAACTTCGTCTCGCCCTCGTTCCAGATCGACTGGTTGACCACGAATTCCAGCGACTCGCTCTGGTAGGCGCGCGCCAGCCGGTTGGAGTTCATGGTGGTGCCGAAGTGCGAGCCGCCGTACTTGTACATCATGCGGATCGGCGATCCGCCGGGCACCGGGAAGCGCACCTTGGCGAACTGGCGCTCCAGCGCGCGCGGGTCGGTCGGGTAGAACTCCACTTCCCCGTCGAGGATCGCCTCCGGGATGAGCAGCCGGGAGATCTTCTGCGCGACGCTGTTCATGCTGATGATCTGCGGCATGCGCTGGAACAGGTTCACCGCGGATCCGGTGCCCTCGATGTCCCCGGAGATGCCGCCCTCGGCGTAGCCGGGGAAGTAGAAGGTGTAGTCGATCGGCGCGCCGAACTGCAGGTTGCCGAAATTGATGCCGGGTTTGCCCAGGCCGCGCATCGCCATCAGGCACACCATGGCGCGCGCCCACTGCGTGCCGGTGGCCGAACGGCAGGCGCCGCCGTAGGCGTTGCCCTTGCTGCCCGCGGACAGGTAGGTCTTCTTCGAGGCCCACTCCCGGGCGAGTGCGCGCGCGGTGTACGCGGGCACGCCGGTTTCCGGCTCCTGCCACTCGGGGCTCTTCGGAACGCCGTCGTCCTTGCCCAGGATGTAGTCGCGAAACTTCTCGAACCCGGTGGTGCGCTCGGCCACGTACTGCCTGTCGTAGAGGTCCTCGGTGATCCACACGTAGGCGATGGCGTGCGCGAGCGCCGGGCTGGTGGCGGGGCGCACCGGGATCCAGCGGCCGCCGAGCAGCGCCGCGGTGTCGGTGTAGTAAGGGTCGATGTGGATGGTCTTGATGCCCAGCTCGCGGCCCCAGAGCCTGCGGATGCTGCCTTCGAAGCCGCCGTAGTTGCCGTTGGTCTTCTCCGGGTCGCTCGACCAGTGGATGATCAGTTCGCACTCGCGCAGGCAGTCCTCGACCGTGCCGTAGGGGCCCGGCACGCCGTTTCGCATGCTGTAGCCGTAGTGGTGCATCCCGCCCCAGTACCAGCCCTCCCAGCTGTCGGGGTTGATCACCATGCGGGTGGCGCCGATGGCGTTCATGAAGCGGAAGTTGGCGCTCAGGTAGTAGCCGACGTTGCCCCAGGTGTGGTGCGAGCTGTGGCTGTTGAAGATCGCGCCGTGGCCGTGTTCGCGCCGCACCCGCTGGATCTCCGCGGCCACGATGTCCAGCGCCTCGTCCCAGGAGATGCGCTGGTAGCCGGAGATGCCGCGCTGGGCGCAGTTGCGCGCCCCCGCGGGATCGAAATCCACCCGCTTCATGGGGTAGAGCAGCCGGTCCTTCGAGTAGATGAGCGATCTCGAGGCGAGCCCGTGGGGGCTGATCGAGGTCCTGCGCGGTGGGGTGAAGTCGCGGCCTCGCGCCCGGATTGTGAAGGGCGCCGCGTCCTTGTCGTCGAAGTCGATCGGCGTGAGGCGCACGATTCGCCCCTCTTTCACATACACCGCCACCGGGCCGCCGTTGGTGTTGTTGGTGTAGCGCGTCTCGCCGTTGCCGGCGTCGGTGCCGAAGCGCCACCAGGCGCTGCGCATGCCCGCGAGCATCTCCGTAAACAGGCAACCGAGCGCGTCCGAGCCCTCCAGGCCGATCTGGAACATCTTGGCCGCGCTGGTGAAGGCGAGGTGATCGTCGGGCGAGGCGAGCAGCCGCAGCGCGAGGCCTGCGTTCTTGAACACCATCGCCACGTCCGGGTTCGGGTGCAGCCCGGCGCGCGAGATCACCTCGCCGCCGCGGAACTCGAAGTAGCGGCCCATCGGCCGGTCGCGCACCTTGATCTGCGCGACGAAGTCCTTGTGCTTGAGCTGGCGGCGGTAGGCCGGCTTCGCGAGCGCGGTGAAGCGGATCGCGAGCAGCATGCCGTAGAGCATCAGTGCGAACGCGGCTCTCTGGAATCCTTCGCTCATGGTTTTCCTCCTGCGCTTGTGACGTCTTTACCGGCGCCACGTTTCGTATTACGCTACTCGTAATTTATCATCAGACAGCGTAATACCGTGGCCGACACCCTGTCAACCGCGGCGCGTGCAGGCCGCCCCCGAGGCGCGGCGCAGCTCCCGGCCGCCCGTGGCGTGCAGTCCGCCGACGTGGTGCTGCGCGTGTTGCGGGTGCTGGTCGAGGCGCCGGGCCCGATGCTGCTGCGCGATCTCGCGGCCGCCGCCGGCATGCCCGCGGCGAAGGCGCACCGTTACCTGGTGAGCCTCGCGCGCGCCGGGTTCGCCGAGCAGCCGCGCCCCGGGCGACCCTACCACCTCGGTCCCCGTGCCTTGGAACTTGGACTGGTCAGCCTCGCCCGGCTCGACTATCTGAGGGTTGCGGGCGACGCGCTGCCGCAACTGTGCCGGCGCGCCGACGAGACGGTGGCGCTCGCCCTGTGGAGCAGCCGGGGCCCGATCTTCGTGCGCTGGGAGGAGCCGCCGCATCCGGTGGCGACCAACGTGCGCCTGGGCTCGCTCGTGCCAGTGCTGCGCTCGGCAAGCGGCCGGGTGCTGGCGGCCTACCTGCCGGCGGAAGTGACCGCGCCCTTCATCGAGGCCGAACTGCGGCTGGACGTGCAGGCGCGGCGCGCGGGCGAGCCCCGCACGCGCGCGGTGGGCGAGCCCCGCACGCGCGCGGCGGTCGAGCAACTACTCGCCGAGGTGAGGAACAGCGGCCTCGCGCGCGTAAGCGGCGATCTGCGCTCCGGCGTCAACGCGATCAGCGCGCCGGTGTTCGATCACAACGGGCGCATCGTGCTCGCGCTGACGGTGCTGGGCGACGCGAGCCGTTTCGACTGCTTCCGCAACGACCCGATCGCGCGCGCGGTGCGCGAGACCGCGCTGGAGGTCTCGCGCCGGCTGGGATACCGGGCGTAGCCGCAAGCCTCGCGCCGCGAGCCTGGCGCGCGGCGCACCGCCGCTCCAGTCGGGCGCCGGCGTGTCCGCTGAGCCTGCCGCCCACCGCGAGTTCCAGGCCCACTGCGGCGAGCAGCCGCTCCAGCTTGGGCACCCCGAGTTCTCGTTACCACGCTTGCGCCGCGGCTACCCGGCTCGTTGACAGATCGTCAGGGCCCGTCGTAAGATTGATGGAAAAATAGAATACTGTTCTATTCCATTGAGACGACTGAAAGCACCCTGTCGCCCCTCGGGTGCGGGAGAGAGCACGTGAGGCGCGGCGCGAAAAAGGACCCCCAGTCCAAGGACACGGTGGCGGCCGTGGATCGGGCGATCTCGATCCTCGAGACGTTCCATCAGGGCCGCGCGGCCCTGTCGCTCGAGGCGCTGTCGGCGGGCACCGGTCTGTACAAGAGCACCGCGCTGCGGCTGGCGCAGACGCTGGAGCGCCGCGGCTACCTCGCCAGGACGCAGGGCGGCGAGTATCACGTCGGACCGGCGGTGCTGCGGCTCGCCAGTCTCTACCAGGCCGCGGTCAAGCCCCCCGACCTCATCGCGCCGGTGCTGCGCGAGCTGGCCGAGGCGACCCGGGAGAGCGCCGGGTTCCATGTGCGCCTGGGCGAGCAGCGCCTGTGCCTGTACCGGGTCGATTCGCCCCAGCTGCTACGCGACCACTTCAAACCCGGGGACACCTTGCCCCTGGATCGCGGCGCCGGAAGCAAGGTCTTGAGGGCGTTCGCCAGGCCGTACCAAGCGCGCTACGCGGACGTTCGCAGGCGCTTGTTCGCCGCGACGGCGGGCGAGACCTCCCCCGACATGTCCGGGGCGGCAAGCCCGGTGTTCGAGCAGTCCGGCGAACTCGCCGGTGTGCTGACGCTCAGCGGGCCGACGACGCGCTTTCACGCGGCGGCGCTGCGCCGGTTCGAGCGCGAGCTGCTGCAGGCTGCGCGGCGCCTCACCGAGGGGCTTGGCGCAAACGCCGAGAGCTTTCACGAACGGCTGCGCAGCCTCGCGCCGCCGGAGGGTTCCGCGAGAAAAGCGCGGCCATCGAAGGAAACAGGCGGGAAAGGATCGATGCGATGACAGCCCAGACCGAACTGGAACCGGGACCCGCGTGCGTATCGGGCGAACGCGACGACGCCTGGTTCGCGTCCAGTTGCGCGCTGTGCTATGGCACCTGCTCGACGCTCGTGCACCGCGTCGACGGCGTGGTGGTCAAGATCGAAGGCAATCCCGACAGCGTGGTCGGCAAGGGAAGGCTGTGCGGCAAGGGCGTCTCCGGCATCCTGAGCCACTACGACCCCAACCGGCTGAGACAGCCGCTCAGGCGCACCAACCCCAGGAAAGGCATCGGCGTCGATCCGGGCTGGAAGCCGATTTCCTGGGAGGAAGCGCTCTGCGAGATCGCCGAGGTCCTCAGGAAGCTGCGCGCCGACGATCCGCGCAAGCTTCTCGTGCAGCGCACCACGACGCTGACTTCGAGTTACGTTCCCACGGAGAGCTTCACCAGGGCATTCGGCACCAGCAACTCCTCGGCTTCGGGCGGGGGGCTGCACTGCGGCAACGGCGCGCACATGGTGAGCGGGGCGATGCACGCGTCCTGGTCGATCGTCCCGGATTTCGAACGGTGCGAATACGCGATCATGTTCGGCGCCTCGAAAGGGCACGGCGCCGGTCACGCCTCGTGTTCCAACATGGGGCTCGCGGCGGATGCCCGCGCCCGCGGCATGAAGATGGTGGTGGTCGATCCGTTCTGCAATTTCGCGGCGGCCAAGGGCAGTGAGTGGGTGCCGATACGCGTCGGCACCGACGCCGCGCTGGCGCTGGCGATGTGCAACGAGCTGGTGAACACGCTGGGGACGATCGACGCAGCCTACCTGCGGGCGAAGACCAACGCCCCCTACCTGATCGGCGCGGACGGCCTGTACGTGCGCGATCCCGCAACGGGCAAGCCGCTCGCCTGGGACCGCTTGCGGGGCAAGGCGAGGCCCTATACCGACCTGGACAGCGCGGACATGGCCCTGGAGGGCGATTTCGAGGCGGGCGGCGCGCGCTGCCAGCCCGCGTTCCAGAAGCTGACGGAGCACCTGCGCAAGTTCACGCCGGAATGGGCGCAGGAGATCAGCACCGTGCCGGCCGCGAACGTGCGGCGTCTGGCGCGCGAGTTCGCCGATCACGCGCGCATCGGCAGCACCATCGCGATCGACGGCGCCACGCTGCCGTACCGCCCCGTGGCCGCCATCACCTTCCGCGGCGCGCAGGGGCACGTCAACTCGATCTACAACTTCATCGCCATCGATCTGCTGAACCATCTGGTGGGCGCCGCCGACGTCCCGGGAGGCTGCCTCGGCTTCAACCCGGCCTGCGACGGGCATCCGGACACCGGGCGGCCGAGCTACGCCCCGACACCCGGTCCCGACGGCCTGATGGTCACCGGCGCGTGGATGAACGCGCACGTCCCCTACCCGCTGCCCGAGCCGCGCTCACCGCAGAACATCGGCCTGCGGGATCTGTTCACGATGTCCAGGACCTCCCCGTTCCTGCACTCCAGGGACCAGGAAGCGCTGTGGAGCCGGTTCGATCTTCCCTATCGCCCCGAGGTGCTGTTCAACTTCGGCGCCAACTTCCTGATGAGCGTCGGCGACACGGAAGCGATCGCCGCCTCGCTCGCGCGCTACAAGTTCATCTTCTCGATCGATCTGTTTCTCAACGAGACCTCGGATTTCGCCGATATCGTGCTCCCCGACTGCGATTACCTGCAGTCGGTCGATTCGCGCTCCAGCTATCCGTTCATCTTCGCGCACCCCGCGGGCATGGGCGAGTGGTGCTGGACCATCCGCCAGCCGGTGCTGCCGCCCGAAGGCGAGCAGCGCGCTCACGCGGACGTGCTGATCGATCTGGCCGAACGCGCGGGCTTCCTGCCGGAGATGAACCGGATCCTGAACGAGGCGCTCAAGCTGCAAGACGCGCAGCGGCTCGAGCCCGGGCGGCGTTACGGCTGGGAAGAGGTCTGCGACCGCGAGCTGAAGAGCACCTTCGGCGACACCCGCGGGCTGGACTGGTTCAAGCGCAACGGGGTGATGAAATGGCGCAAGAAGGCGAGCGAAGTCTACTGGCGCGCCTTTACCGATGTGCGCGTGCCGGTCTACTGGGAATGGCTGCCGCGCCTGCACGCGAAGATCGCCGCCATCGCGCAGCCCCGGGGCATGCGCGTGGACGCGCGCTTCTACCAGCCGCTGCCGGATTTCAACCCCTGCACTTCGCACCGCTGCAAGCGCGAAGGCTTCGATTTCAACGCCTTCTACTACCGCGACAGCGTGCACACCAACAGCTACACGATGGAGAACGCCTGGCTGGACGAGGCGGCGCGCCTGGATCCCTATTCCTACACCGTGGTGATGAACCGCGCGAGCGGCCTTGCGCGCGGCCTGCAACACGGTGAAGGGGTGCGCGTCGAAGGCGAGAACGGGCACTCGGTCGAGGCAAGGCTGTGCCTGTCCGAGGCGATCCATCCGGAAGGCCTGGGCATCGCCGCCTGCGCCGGGCACTGGGCCGAGGCCATGCCGGTCGCCAAGGGCAAGGGAGTGTTCTTCAACGACTTCATCCAGACCGACTGGCAGCACGTGAGTCCCATCAACCTGAGCCTGGACATCTGCGCCAGAGTCAAGGTCACCAGGGCAGGTGCGCGATGAGGCTCGGCATGGTGATTGACCTGAAGCGCTGCATCGGCTGCTACGCCTGCCAGCTCTCGTGCAAGGCCGAGCACGGCACCCCGCCGGGGGTGTTCTACGCGCGCGTGCTCAAGGTGGAGGAAGGCACCTATCCCT
>JADLDQ010000165.1 GCA_020846575.1 Burkholderiales bacterium | reverse complement strand
TATACGCTGCTGCTCGCCACCAGCGCGATGCCGACATGGTCGGTGTTCGCGCGCAACCCCGGTATCGACCCGCAGAAGGACCTCGCGCCGGTGTCGAAGGTCACCGAGGGCGTTTTCGTTCTCGCCGCCCACGGCAAGGCGCCGTTCAACACGCTTGCCGAAATGCTTGCCTACGCCAAGTCCAACCCGGGGCGGCTCAACTTCGCGACGCTCGGGCCGGCCGGGGAACTGCATCTGTTCCTGGAGCTGATCCGCGTGCGCGCCGGCGTCGACATCGTGCCGATCCCCTACAAGGGCGCCGAGCAGTTCACCGCCCTCATACGAGGTGACGTGCACATGGCGATCTCTGCGTTGGGCAGGATGCTGGCGATGCACAAGGACGGGCAGGCCAAGCCGCTCGCCGCCACGGGGCGCACGCGCTCCGCGCAGCTGCCGGATGTACCCACTTTCCTCGAACTGGGGCTGGAGGGTTTCGACAACAACTGGTCCGCCCTGTTCGCACCGTCGGCGACCCCGCGGGACATCATCGCCAGGCTCAACCGGGCGGTGATCGAGTCGATCGCCGAACCCGGGTTCGCCGAGGCGAGCAGGAAACTCGGCGTCCAGCCGCTCGGCTCGACGCCGGAGGAACTCGCCTCGATGCTCGATGCGGGGGTGCGCAAGTGGAGAGCCATCGCTCAATCGGCCGGAATCAAACCGGAATGAGCACCGGGGCGGTCGGACCCCTGGCCGGCGTGCGGGTGGTCGAATTCGCCGGCATCGGCCCTTGCCCGTTCTGCGGGATGCTGCTGCGCCAGACCGGCGCTGAAGTGCTGCGCATCGAGCGCGCCGAACCGATGGGGACTCTGCGCGTTCCGGAACGGTTCGATCTGCTCAACAAAGGCAAGAGCCGGCTGCAGATCGATCTGAAGGCGCGCGGCGCGCTGGAGCGCGTGCTCGCCATCGTCGCGGCGGCGGACGTGCTGATCGAGGGGTTTCGCCCGGGCGTGATGGAGCGCATGGGGCTCGGGCCCGAAGCCTGCCTCGCGTGCAATCCGCGCCTCGTGTACGGCCGCGTCACGGGCTGGGGCCGCGAAGGACCGCTCTGCGGCGAGGCGGGTCACGACATCGATTACATCGCCGTCGCCGGCGCGCTCGGATGCATCGGCCCGGCCCAGGGGCCGCCCGTGCCGCCGCTCAACCTGGTCGGCGATTTCGCCGGGGGCGGAATGTACCTCGCGTTCGGCGTCACCGCGGCGCTGCTTGCCGCGCGCGCCAGCGGGCGCGGCGAAGTCGTCGATGCCGCGATGGTGGACGGTGCCGCGCACCTGATGACCTTCATTCACGCTCTTCGCCAGGCGGGCATCTGGCAGTCCGAGCGGGGGGGTAACCCCGGCGACGGCGGGCACCCGTTCTATACCGTGTACGCGACGGCCGACAGGCGCTGGCTGGCGGTGGCGGCGGCGGAGATGAAATTCCGCATCGCTTTCCTGGAGGGTATCGGTCTCGACCGCGACCTGGCAGAGGCCGCCGAAGACCGGGCGAACTGGCCGCAGGCCCGCAGCGCGGTGGCCGCCGCCCTGGCCGCCCGGAGCCGCGATGAATGGTGCGAGCGGCTCGCGGGGATCGATGCCTGCGTCGCGCCGGTTCTCGATCTCGATGAGGCGCCGCGCCACGCGCACGCGCGCGCGCGCGCGGCCTTCGTCGAGGACGACGGCGTCCTTCGCCCGGCCGCGGCGCCTCGCTTTGCCGGCGGTGCGGCGCCGCCGGCGTGGAGCAGCGCCGAGGAACTGCTGCAGCGCTGGGGCGCCGGCTCGACGCTACGCTGAGTCTCGAAGACCGGAGGCGCTCGGGCGGCGCCGCAGGACGTGCAAGACCGCGCCGTGCTCGTGGGCTTCCCGTGCGGCGCTGGACTGCGCACCTGGAAATCGCATAATGCGCATCTGTCGCCGGGCGTGACGGGCGCGATCGGCTCGAACCCGGCGGTCCATTGAACCGCGGGGAGACGAACATGCGAGGAACTGTCTGGATGGCGGCCGCGGCGGCCGCGGGCGCCGTGTTCATCACCAGCGCCGGCGCGCAGACCTGGCCGGCGAAGCCGATCCGCATCTATACCTCCGCGGCCGGCGGGCCGTACGACCTCGTGATTCGCGCCATGACACCCGGACTCAACCAGGCGCTCGGGCAGCCGCTCGTGGTGGAGAACCGCACCGGCGCCAACTACGTTCCGCTCGGACAGGCGTGCACGCGCGCCGAAGCGGACGGCTACGAGCTGTGCATCGGCGACATCTATATCGTCTCGATGAATCCGCATGCCTTCAGCCGCGCGCCCTACCAGCTCTCCGACTTCACGCCGATCGCCTTCTTCGGTTACCTGCCGGCCGCGCTGATCGTGCATCCGTCGGTGAAGGCGGCGACCGTCCAGGAACTGTTCGCGCTGGCGAAGGCGAAGACCGGTGCGGTGACCTTCGGAACCCCGGGGCCGGCGACCAATTCGTCCATGTACGTGCAGTATTTCGCCAAGCAGATGGGCATACATTTTCTCGACGTCCCGTACAAGAGCTTCGTGCAGGCGCTTCAGGCAGTGGTCGCGGGCGAGGTCAACGCCACCATCTTCGGGCTGGGCGCGTCGTTGCGCATGGTGAAGGCCGGCAAGGCCCGGGCGCTCGCCGTCACCGGCGAGAAGCGCTCGTACTTCGCGCCGGACATTCCGACCATCCTCGAGGCGGGCGTGGACATCAACATCAGCAACTGGGGCGGCTTCCTCGGGCCGGCCGGACTGCCGCGGCCGATCGTGACGCGCCTGAACGCGGAGATCGGCAAGCTCATCGGTGCGCCGATCGTCAGGAAGGCCCTCGAAGCCCAGACCTTCGAGCAGGCGCCGCCTTCGGGCGGCACACCGGAGCAGTTCGCCGCCTTCCTCAAGGCCGAGGACGCGAAGTTTCAGCGCATCGTGTCGATGATGGGGTTGAGACTGGACTAGCGGCTGTACGCAACACGCCGGCGGCGGCACGCGTTTTCCGCGACGGCGCGCCGATCGCCGGCGCAAAGCCAGCGCCTCGAATCAGCGGATCTTCCTTGCCGCGGCGAGCGCGCTTGCGACCTGGTAGCCGGCCGGACCTGTCCGCGCCTGGCCGCGCGCGAGGGCCCGCGTCGCCGGCGCGGAGCCGGCGCAGGGCGCTTTCGGGATCGCCTGGCAGGCGCTCGGCAGCCTTTCCAATTCAGGTATGAGCACGGAGCGGTGGTAGGACGGCGACGTCGAGGGTGTCGATCAGTTGTTGAGGTTGACAGTCTAGGGGTGTTTGGTTTTGGGGTTTTGTCCAAACTGATTGAAGGCTGTGGGTATGTGGGCGAAGGTGCAGTCGGTGGGCAACGCCCTTGCGTTGGTCTGCCTGGCATGGGCACTGGATTGGAGGTGAAAGTCCTTCGCGGGGCGAGGTGGTAGCAACCGCGAGCTGGGGGCAACTGCACGCAGGGCGTGTTGTCGTGAGACGGCAGCCCTGGCGCCGTGAGGCCGTGTGGGGAAGAAGGCCGAGGCAAACCGCAGCACCGAACGAAAGTGAAGCCCTGCGCAGGCCGGGCTGACCGGGTGAGCGTACCAACGAACGCGATGCCCAAAATCCAACCGAGGTCGGAGCGGTAATGGGGACGGAGGCGGCGGGACATCCAGTGTTCTTACCCAGGGAGGTCTGCATAGGTCCGCACGTCCGGTTCTGTGAGAGGCGCGCAGGAGCAATCCTCCGTACCTACTCGACCGCATAAGCGGCGCGAAACAGTGGCGCGCAGCGCCGCTGTTGAGCGTCCGTGTTCATGCGCGGGTTAGGCGTCACTTCGTACAACTCGCTTACGACTCTTACTATGACTAGCCACCCATCTTTTTAGGACGTCGTCCATCCGTGTTTGCCAACCCACTCCACCAGACTTAAAGAACTCAAGAACCTCGGGACTATACCGAACGCTCACCAACTTTTTCGTCGGCGCCACCTGCGCCCCTCGTTGACCAGGCCTGCGCCTGGCAGCGACCGCTGCGTTCACGGCGGAGTATCCACCCCCACGAACCACTACCGCCTTAGACCAAGCAGCTTCTTCCCTTACGGTCGGCTTGCGATCCTTACCAGGAGCTCTCGCAATCACTGCCTCCCATTCAGCGCGGTTAGCGGGAAATTTCTTTGATGTAGCGCCTGATTTCATGTTTCTTTGCCTCTCGAAGGCTGATGACATGAAAATCATCGCCTCGTTCAGTGTAGGTCATGATCACGACTTGGCCGTTTAGCCAGCCCGTGGCATTGAGTCTCAGTTCCTCGTACCGACCACGACTATCTTCATCCACAACAACGGGACCATCGAAGACGGATTGGCAGTCCTGGAAGTCGAGACCATGTTTGCGAATATTCCTCAGGCGTTTCGATTCATCCCAGGTCGGCATCAGACGAGTGTAGCTACGAAAAGCTGTCGACGCAACCTGTGAGGCGCGGCAGCCATCGGCGCCCCCCGTTCGTGACGCCTAGACAGAATGGCTTTCAGTTGAAGTGAGAGCGCGTGAAAAAATCGGAATTGCAGTTGCACGGGGTCCGTTCGACGAAAAAGGACCGTTCAGAACGCGCCAGGATCGACGATCTCACCTCGGGTAAGGGTTCGACCACCCCCAAAATGAGAGGCAAGAACAGTCCGGGGAATTTTTTCACAGCCTCTGAGGCGGCCTGCCTGCGTCGATGATCATCGCGTGGATGATCGACCATCTCAGCTTGCCGGCTGCCTACCAGCCCGCCTTCAGCCATCCTCCAAGCCGTTCCAGGCTCATTCCTCATTGGAATCACGGACCCAGCCTCCAGGCTCATACTTCGTTGGAAAAGACGAGTCGTCGATAGTCAATTCGGAATCGCGTAACATGCGGGAGCGCAGCCGTCGCTCCTTCATCACTCTTCGGCCGCCGGCGCATCGCCCGCGCGTTCCTGTTCATGCCCCAGCGCCTCGCGCCGTTTCACGTTCTCGCCAAGCCGATCGGACCGGCCTGCAACCTCGCCTGCTCCTACTGCTACTACCTCGACAAGCGGCGGCTGTTCGGCGGCGGTGAACGCCTCGTCATGAGCGAGGACGTACTCGAGGCCTTCGTGCGCCAGTACATCGAGGCGCAGGATTGCCCCGAGATCGAGTTCGCCTGGCAGGGCGGCGAGCCGACGCTGCTCGGGTTGGCGTTCTTCGAGCGGGCGATCGAACTGCAGCGGCGCTACGCCGGCGGCAGGCGGATCCGCAACGCGCTGCAGACCAACGGCACGATGCTCGACGAGGACTGGTGCCGTTTCCTTCGCCGCAACGGGTTCCTGGTCGGCATCAGCCTGGACGGTCCCCGCGAGTTGCACGATGCATACCGCACCGACGCGCGCGGACGGCCCACCTGGGAGCGTGCGATGGCGGGTCTTGCGCTGCTGAAAAAGCATGGTGTCGAATTCAACACCCTCACCGTGGTGCACCGCGCGAACGCAGCGCACCCGCTCGCCGTATACCGTTTCCTGCGCGATTGCGGCTCACGGTTCATCCAGTTCATCCCTCTGGTGGAACGCCGCGTCACGCAGGAATCCCGCGACGCGCCTCAGGGGGTGGAGATGCGCTTCGCCGCGCCGCCGCTGGCGGGTCCGAGCGACGATTGCCTCGAGCCCGAGGCGGTGCAGGCGGCGGTGTCGCCCGAGACGGTGCGGCCGGGCGAATGGGGTGCGTTCCTGTGCGCCATCTTCGATCGCTGGGTGAGGCGCGACGTCGGGCGCGTGTTCGTGCAGCAGTTCGACGTCGCGCTCGGCCAGTGGCTCGGGGCGGGTTCGGCCCTGTGCGTGTTCGCCGAGACCTGCGGCCGCGCGCTCGCGCTGGAGCACGACGGCGGGCTCTACGCCTGCGATCACTACGTTTTTCCGCGCTGGCGGCTCGGCAACCTGCGCGAGACGCCGCTCGCCGAACTGGTGGAGCTGCCGCGGCAGCGCGAATTCGGGGCCGCCAAGGCCGAGGCGCTCTGCGCTCGCTGCCGCGACTGCGCGGTGAAGTTCGCCTGCCAGGGCGACTGTCCGCGGCACCGCTTCGTGCGCAACGGCGCGGGCGCGGTGAGCTACCTGTGCGCGGGCTACCGGCTTTTTTTCGAGCACGTCGCGGCGCCCATGGCGCGCATGGCCGAACTCGCGCGCGCCGGCCGGCCGGCGGCCGACATCATGCGCTCCGGTCACGCCGCGGACCGGCCGGTTCGCAGCGGGCGCGGCAGCGAGCGCAACGCGCCCTGCCCCTGCGGCAGCGGGCGCAAGTTCAAGCACTGCTGCGGTGCGCACAGAACGGCCGAGTAAAGCAGGACGAGCGAGGAGCTGCTCTCACCCCGCACTGCCGCGACGCCGGGGCAAGCCGCGCGCAGCGCACGCGACGGTGCGTGTTCGCGTCCCGGCGAGCGTTCAGGCGAGTCCGCTCGCGCGCGCCTGCTCGAGCGCCATTACCGCCCAGTCCTTCGCGCCGTCGCCGTGGGCGATGGCGCCCACCAGGCGGTCGCGCCAGACGTTGCCGCTCGGCAGCGGTACGCCGGCCGCCTCGCCCGCGGCGAGCGCGAGGTTGGCGTCCTTGAGTCCGAGCACGGCCATCTGACCGACGCGATCGTAGCTCTGCTCCACGATGATCCGGCCATAGACCTTGTACGCCGAGGCGGCGAACAGCCCGTCGGTCATGACGTCGTGGAAGACCTCCGGGGCGACACCGAACTTGCGCACCAGCGCGAAACCTTCTCCCATCGCCTCGATCGCGCAGCCGAGCACGAAGTTGTTGGCGATCTTGATCGCGGTCGCCGACTCCGGGTCGTCGCCGGCCTCGAAGCTGCGCCGGCCGATTGCGGCGAACAGGGGCGCGCAGCGGCGCCGGGCCTGGGGCGGGCCCGCGACCACCACGCCGGCCTCCCCCGAAGCCACCAGTTCGGGACGTCCCAGCATGGGGGCGGTCACGAGGATCTGCCCGCGCGCGGCGTGCGCCGCCTTGAGCCTGCGGATGACGCCGATACCGTGCGTGCCGGAGCAGACATGGATGCTCCCTGCCGGCAGCGATTCCAGCAGACCGCCCTGCGCGGTCGCGATCTCGTCGAGGGCCGCGTCATCGGCGAGCATGGTGAAGACGGCCTCGCCGTGACGAGCCGCGGCGGCGAGCGAGGCGGCTTCCAGGGCGCCGGACTGGAGCAGCGCGGCGATCTTGCCCGGGGTGCGGTTGAAGATCGCCAGCTCGTATCCGGCCGCGACGAGGCGTCGCGCCATCGCCTGGCCCATGCGGCCGGCGCCGATGAATCCGATCTTCATGGATTGCCGTCCCCGATTGCTTCGATGCGAACGACGCCGCCGCTACACATCGAGGCCCCGGCTGCGGCGTCGCAGGATGCCGGTCTCGATCCGGCGCGGCCCGTGTGCACGCGGCTGCCGCACCGCGTCCGCTTCGGTCCGCCGGTCTAGGCGCCGAGCTGCCCGCGCACCCACTCGATCTCGCGCGTGACGTAGTCGACGATGTCGCCGGTCTTCAGGTGATCGGGAAGCACGTCCCAGGTGTAGGTCTCGATCTCCAGCTGGCGCGAGAGCGGCTTCGCCCTGTGAACCCGCAGCGCGTCCTCGATCGCAAAGCGCGTCGTGCCGACTTGCCCCAGGCTGTCGAGGAACACCGGGACATGGAAGTGGATGCGCCACTCGCGCGGGCCGGGATCGGCGCGCCAGGCCTGGATGGCGTCCTCCAGGTTGAGAAAGCGCCTGAGTCTGCCGTCCTTCTTCTCCACGGTCTGGGTGAGGTATATGGTCTGCGCGTAGCGCTCCAGCGTGGGGATCACCTCCTGGGTGACCTCGGCCACGCGCATCGCCGCGGCTTCCTGCAGCTTGAAGATCGGGATCCCCGCGTCGACGAGCTTCTGCAGCGACTCGGGAATGTCTTCGAACTCGACCGCCTGGTGGCAGATGTCGAACACCACGCCCAGGTGCCGGCGCAGCGCCGAATGCGCTTCGGAGACCGGGATCCCGGCCAGCCTGGCGAGCGCCTCGGCCGCGGCCCCGCAGTAGAGGTGGCGGGTGAAGTAGTCCACCGTCTCCTCGGTGGTCTCCAGAAAGCAGCAGGGCTCGGGCTCCAGCGCGAGCGTCACGACGCGGCCGGTGCGCGCGGCGAGCGCGACCAGGTGGGCGGTCACCCGCAGCACGTGCTGCGTGAAGCTCTGGACGACCTCGGGGCCGCTCACGCGCGGCTTGAAGCCGAGCGGCGCACTCTGGATGGACGGAGCGCTCGCCTCCGGGGCCACTTCGGCGAGCACCTCCGCGACGTTCATCGTGTAGCGCGTGCGCTCCTCGGAACGCCAGTCCGGCTCATAGACGTTCTCCTTGACGACCCGGTTCTTGAACGGCCCGTAGGGAAACGCGTTCACGGTGTACAGATACAGGTCGTTGTCGGCGAGGAACTGCCTCAGGCGCTCGCGCTCGGCGCGCTTGCCCACCAGGGTCTGCGCCGAGGACGCGGACAGCCGCAGGGAGACGCCGAACGGTGCGCCGGGAGCGACGCGCGCCTTCACCTTGGGAACATAGGTGCGCAGGCTCGCCCACATCTCCTCCCAGTCGTCCCCGGGATGCACCAGCGTGGAGTACGTGAGCAGACCCAGACCGCTGCCGAGATCCATGGTTCTTCCGGTTCGATCGTTGCCGCGGGTCTGTCAGACGACCCTTTCGGCCCTGCCGCTCGCGGCCGAGCGCACGATGGCCTCGGTGACGGCGGCGCCGTGGATCATCTGTTCGACAGGGATGGGGTACGCGGGACCCCCCTCGGCCGCCCGCGCGAACGCCTCCAGGGAGGCGCGCACCACGTCCAGAGTGGCCGCCTGCCACACCTGCGCCTCGCCCCTGGCGGGCTGGAATCTGCAGGCGCCGAACAGGCGCGTGCGCCGTTCCTCCGACGAGGCGCCGGCGACGTGCGTCATGCCTTCCAGCCGCACCCACCCCTGGGACCCGAATACCTGGAAGCTGAACCCGGGGCCGGTCGCCGTCATCGTGCCGAGATAAGCGGACATGCCGTCCTTCATCCTGAGAAGAATGGAGGTGGTGTCATCGGCGTCGATCTCCACGGCGCGCCGCAGACTCTGGCAGTAGACGCGCTCGATCTCGCCGCACAGGTCGATCATGCCGTCGATCGCGTGTACGCCCATCGGGGTGAGGCCGCCGCACGGGGTCTCTTCCCGTTGCGAGCGCCACTGGGTGGGCTTGAGCAGCAGCGCATTGGCGAAGGTCATCGTCGCCTCGAGGTGCAGGATCGTCCCGAGGCCGCCCGAGCCGATGCGATCGCGCAGCTTCTGCATTTCGGGATGGAAGCGGCGGTTGTATCCGAGTCCGAGCGCGATGCCGGCCTTGCGCGTCGCTTCGACCGCCGCCTCGGCGTGCCTGCGGGTGAGGGCGAAGGGCTTCTCGCAGAACACGTGCTTGCCGCGGCCGGCCGCGGCGATGACCTGCTGCGCGTGCAGGGAATGGGGCGTGGCGAGAACCACGGCGTCGATCCCGGGGTCGGCCAGCAGCGCATCGAACCCCGCCGCCAGCCGTAACCCCTGCGCGCTCGCGAATGCCGCGAGTTCCGGCGATGCCGTCCGGGACGCTCCCGCGACGAAGCGGATCGCCTCGCTTCCCTCCACCGACTCCACCAGGGTTCTGCCCCACCAGCCGAGTCCGACGATGGCCGCGTTGATCATCCTTGCACCCCGGAAGGCCCGTTATCCGCGCATCGCGACGACAGCGCAGCACACAGCCCAGAACACGCAGTACTCGTATCCGCCGATGTTCCAGAGCCACTTGCCCCCGGTGATGCGGTAGACGGCCACCGCGGCGACGAGGAGGTGCAAGGCAGCGACCCACGCGACGTAGCTCGTGTAGATGCCCAGGATCAGACCGGCCGCGAGCACGAGTTCGATGACACAGGCCGTGTAGAGCCAGAACTTCGGCGGCTTGAACCCGGCCGCGACGAAGGTGCCCAGCGCCTCGGGCACGTAGAACTTGGCGTAGATATGCGGCACGAAGAACGCGCCGCAGATGATGCGCAGAATGTTGAACCCGTTCGACAGATCGAAATTGTCGGCGAACGACACGCTCCCCCCCTGCCGGTGATTCCCGTCCTATTGTCTTTCGATCGCCTCCCACCGCGCAAGACCTGCTGCGGCGGAACGATCCGCGGTCCGGAAAGAACGCCTGCGCCCCGCCGCGGCGATGCGCCGCGTGCGGCTCAACCCGTCTGCCGGCCCGGAAACACCTGCGGGCGCATCTTCGGGTGGCACAGCATCATCTTGGGCGCATAGGCCGTTTCCGCGCCGAGCGCCTCGGCCGCGTGCCAGGCAAAGCGCGGATTCCACATCATGCCGCGCGCCATTGCAACGAGATCGGCTCTGCCGCCGGCGACGATCTCCTCGGCCTGCCAGGGTTCGGTGATCATTCCCACCGACATGGTCACGATGCCGGCTTCCTTCTTCACCTTCTCGGAGAACTGGACCTGGTATCCGGGCGCAAGCGGGATCTTGGCGCGCGGATCGAGTCCGCCGGAGGACACATCCAGGTAGTCGCAGCCGAGCTTCTTCAGCTCGTGCGCCAGCACCACGGTTTCCTCCGGGGTCCAGCCGCCGTCCATCCAGTCGGTCGCGGACACCCGCATACCCATGGGTCGGTCCGCGGGCCACGCCGCGCGCATCGCCGCGAACAACTCCAGGGCGAAGCGCATGCGGTTCTCGAGGCTCCCGCCATACTCGTCGCTGCGCCGGTTGCTGAGCGGTGACAGGTACTGGTGCACGAGGTATCCGTGCCCGCCGTGAATCTCGATCAGGTCGTAGCCGATGCGCTCGGCGCGCTTGACCGCCGAGACGTATTCGCCGATCAGCTCGCGGATCCTCTGCCCGCTCATCTCCTCGGGTGCCGGCCAGTCCGGCGCGAAGGGCACGGGCGAGGGCGCCTCGGCCACCCAGCTGCCTTGGTCCGCCGGCTTGAGCGGCTTGCCCCCGAGGGCCGGCGCCTGTGTCGGACCCTTCCTGCCGGCGTGCGCGAGCTGGATGCCGTGTTTTGCCACACCGTACTGGCGGCAGAAGTCGATCACGCGCTTCATCGCCGCCTCGTTCGCGTCGGACCACATGCCGGCGCAGCGCGGGGTGATGCGACCCCTGGGAGTCACGTTGGTCATCTCGGTCATCACCAGCGCCGCGCCACCCAGGGACAGCGTCCCGAGGTGCATCAGGTGCCAGTCCGTGGCCGAGCCGTCCTCCGAGTTGTACTGGCACATCGGCGAGACGGTAATCCGGTTCGCGAGCGTCAACCCGCGCAGTTCGATGGGAGTGAAAAGGGCGTGTGTCATGGAACGCTAATTTACCCGGAAACCGGGCACACGCCCAGTCTGCCGCTTGCGCTGTCTTCACCCGAGGCCGCCGCAGCCTCCATCGAACCTACTACAGTTGAGTCTGCACGTTCTCGACGTGAACCACCAGCGCGCCGCGTGCCCAGGGAAATTTCGCCTTTACCGCGTCCACCAGCTCGCCGGCGTGGACGATCTCCGCGGTGCCGGCGATGACACAACCCTGGCCCGGGGTGCGCGTTCCCATCACCTTCTTGGAGGCGATGAGCAACTGGACGCGGTTGTTCCTGGCCAGGTTCTCCTCGGTCTTGCGATAGCGCCCGGCCGGGAAGACCAGCGTGTCCTCGGTGTATCCCATCCTGCGCAGGTACTCGCCCCAGTTGCCCACCACGTGGGGGCCGTCGTCGCCACTGGTCACGATCGCCACGAACTCGCTCGCCTCGCACAGTTCGCGAGCGACGCCTTCGATCTTGTTCATCCGGAATCTCCGAGGGGTGTGTAAAGGGATGCGCCTGTTGCAAGAATGAGTCTCAGTCGCGGGTCGTGCACGCGAGGGTGAGCAGCGAGTGAGCCGCGTCCCCGGGCTTGCCACTGCGACGGTTCGCAAAGTATAAGAACAGTTCGTTGCTGCCGGG
>JADLDQ010000164.1 GCA_020846575.1 Burkholderiales bacterium | reverse complement strand
GGACATTCCAGGGATTTCTCGATCCTTACCGGCCGGGCGACTGGCGCAACGCCTCGCGGATAAGATACGCGCCGATGAACTACATCGATGCGGCGCTGGCCATCAACGAGGGATCCGCGCCGCCGGACTACGCGGCCGGTCCCCAGTGGGCCATTTTCGACGCAGGGGCGATCGAACGGGAAAGATGGAATCTCGATGCGACCGCGGTGCGTCCCGGATACTTCTTCAGCGCGGCAACGCTGGCGGAACTGGCGCCCCAGCTGTCGCAGTGCGCGCACCAGAAGGTCCCGATGCCCGCCGCGAACCTCCAAGAGACGGTCAGACGTTACAACCGGATGGTGGACCTGGGCACGGACGAGGATTTCGGAAAGCCTTCACCCCGGCACAAGATCGCGACCCCGCCCTTCCATGCCGCATGGGCCACGCTCACGGTGCACGACACCTACGCGGGCCTGAGGATCAACATGAAGTGCCAGGTGATGGACACGAGGGGCGAGGTCATCCCCGGACTTTACTGCGGCGGCGAGTCCGCCGGCGGCTGCAGCCAGCACGGCACGGGCCGGGCGCTCACCCAGGGCTACATCGCCGGGAAGGAAGCCGCCTGCGATCCGGGCTGAACAGCGCCGGGCAGAACTGCGGGTCGATCGAGCGTCCTGGCTGCCGTTCCCGGCGCGCAAGCTCGACCCGGCCACGCCCTCGCCCGAGAACCGCCCTGCGCGACGCCGGTTCTCAGCGCGAGCCCGCGGCCTGCCCCGGCGGATCGAGCACCTGCAGCGCACCCCGGCTCATGCGCGCGAGTCCCCGGTAGTACTGTGTACGGGCATGCGACTCCATCTCCCGGCACCAGCGCGGTACCCAGCGCGTCATGTGTTCCGACAGGAATTCGCGGCGTGCCGCGAGGAACACGCCGATGTTGCGCGCCTCGCCCGATTCCAGCGCCTCGATAGCGAGCCCGGTGAGGTGCGCCAGAAAACCGAATTCCATGCCGACGTGATCCTCGGGCTCGCGGTAGTTGCCGGCGCGCGCCAGGCCGTAGCGCGCATACCAGTCGCGCACCTGGTTGGTCACCGACTGGAACACCATGCGATCCCGATCGGCGTACACAGAAGCCCAGGGCGCGGCGAGCAGCTTGCCCGGGCCGACGAAAAGCTGCATGTGGTCGGACACGATGGCTTCGAAGTCCGGGTCGGTGAGCCCGCCGCGATTCGATGCGCTCCACTCCTGCAGCAGCTCGAGCCCTGCCGTGATGTCCGGCTGCGCCGTGCCCACGGGTGCCTGGACGAACACGTCCTGCTCGATCAACTGGTCGAGCCACGCACGCTCGGGATAGGCGTACAGGGCCTTGCCAAGCAGGCCGCACAACAGCATCTCGCCCTGCAGGTCTTCGACTTGCACGGGAGCGTTCATCGCCATCGCGGGGCTGACATCGCTATCACGCGTTGCCAGGCCGCAGGTCCGCGCGCACTCGGTGATGGGCGTGAAGTCCGCCAGCGCGTCGTAAGGCAACTCCTTCACCGCGGCGCTTGGCGCGACCTGGCTCAACCGGGAACTCAGCGTCATCGACCGTGATTGCCATGTTCGTGTCTTCCCGCCTGCCTGCGATGAGACCGCGCTGCGCGCGCCGGCCTCCCCCTGCAGCGCACCGGAGCATCGCCGCGTTTTCCGGACGCAGCGCCTGCGCTGCCCTCACAGCTTCATCCGCTGCGCGTACCCGGTCAGCTCCAGGTAACCCTTGCCGTAGGGCGCGCCGGCGCCGGCCGCGCGCACCGCGCCCTCCCAGTACAGGGTGCCGGTGCTGGCGCGGGCATCCAGCTCCTGGTCGTCCATCAGCGGCGCGAGGGTCAACTCCCGCCCCGGCACCTCGATCGCCATCGCCACCGGGTAGGCGGTGCCGGTGCGCGGCGAGCGCCACCAGCGCAGCGGGCGGAAGTCCACCTCGCCGGGCTCAAGCACGCGCACGCGGCCGCCCGCTTCGCGCAGGCTCCCGCCCGCCCAGAAGCGGCGAGCGTCCCTGCCGCGGATGCGAAACGCCATGAGCGCGCTGCCGTCCGCGCCGTTGATGCCCGCCCAGTCCCAGCCTTGCGCCTCGCGCGCGAGCGGTTCGCTGGACCATTCGTGGTCGAGCCACGCGACGCCGGACACGGAGCGGGCGCGCGCACCCTGCGTCACGCTGCCGCTCGCGCGCAGCTGCGGCCAGCTGTAGTAGTGGCTCGCCTGTTCGGGCAGCGGGCCCTTGCGGCTGTAGCCCTCCTCGCCCTGCGCGAGCAGCGGCTGCTGCGGGGCGAACTGCAGCGACAGCGTGAACTCGCGGGCGGGAATCTTCGCCGTGTAGCCCGCCTCGCCGCGCGCGAGCGACCAGTCCTCGATGCGCACCTCGGTGTCTTCCCGCGAAGCCTGCGCCAGGCCGAAGCCCGCGCGCGCCGAGCGCTGGTCGTGCTCGAGGCGACCGAGCGTCGCATCGCAGAGCGCGGCATGCGCGAAAAGGAGCTGCGAGGGCGCGAAGCGGCTGGCGCTCGCCTCCCCGATACCCGGACGGTTGCGAAAGAACGTGACCTGGAAGCCGAGTTCCTGCCCGCGGCCGCCGGAAAGCCAGCCCGTGATGTACCACCACTCGTTGCGAAAGGCCGGGTGCGCCCCGTGGTCGCGCGGAAAGCGCAGCCGCTCGCCCGCGCGCACCACGGGGTACGAGGGCTCGGCGCGCGCGCCTCGGGCTTGCCCCGCAAGCGCGGTGAATGCCCCGAGTGCGAGGAACGCCCGGCGGCCGATCGCCCCCCGGTGCTTCACCAGGACTCCTTCACCGCCCGGACCGCGTCGTATCCCGCCGCGCGCCGGGCCCCCGCCCAGGCGGCGAAGCTTGCCAGCGGCAGCATCACGAGCGCGAACGCGGCCAGCGTCGGCCAGGGCGTGTGGATCTCCATCGACCAGTGGAACGACTGCCTGTTGACCACGTGCACCAGCACCACGGCGAGCACGCCGCCCAGGCCCAGGCCGGCGGCAAGTCCCAGCGCCGACACCGCGAAGCCCTCCAGCGCCAGCATCGCGCCGATCTGCCGTCGGGTCATGCCGACGTGACGCAGCATCCCGAACTCGCAGCGGCGCGCGAGCGCCAGCCCGGCGAAGCTCGCCGAGAGCGAGAACAGGCCGATCAGCACCGCGACCGCCTCCAGCGCGTAGGTTACGGCGAAGGTGCGGTCGAAGATCCCCAGCGTCAGCTCGCGTATGCGCTCGGTCCGCACCAGCTCCACTTCGGCATGCGCCGGCATGCGCGATCGGACCTGCGCCGCGACCGCGTCGGGATCCGCGCCCGGCTCCAGCCAGATCGAGGCGTTGCCGGCGCGCTCCTCGCCCGTCAGCCGCGCGTACTCCCGCCGCTCGATCACCACCGCACCGTGCTGGCGCGCATAGTCGCGCCACACGCCGGCGACGGTGAACGCCGCCACCCGGCCGCGCAGCGCAAGCGCCACCACATCGCCCGCCCGCATGCCGTACAGGTCCACCATCGCCTCGGAGACCCAGGCCGGCGGCGGTGCGCCCGGGGCCGGCAACCGCGACTCGCCCACCAGCGCGAGACTGCGATCGATGCGCGCCGCGTCCAGATCGCGCGCGAGCAGCGTCACCGGCGGATGAGCGACATCCAGCAGGATCTGCTCCGAGCGCAGAAACTCGATGCGCGCGACACCGGGCACCGTCCATTGCGAACGCAGCGCCTCGTCCGCGAGGAACGCCCCTTCCCCGCCGCGCACGTACAACTGGGCCGGCAGCATGGTATCGAGCCAGTCCTGCAGCGAATGGCGGAAGGAAGCGACCATGATGGCCATGGATGCCATCAGGCTGACGCTCGCGACGATGGCTGCGAGACTCATGCCGGTTCGCCCGGGCGCGAAACGCAGCTGCTCCAGGGCGAGCCGCCAGGACGCCGCTCGCCGCTGCGGCGCCAGCGCGAAGGCGACCCGCGCCAGGCGCGGCATCAGAGCGAGCGTGCCGATCAGCAACAGGGTGATGGAGAGATAGCCGGCGATCGGCAGCCCGTCGATCGCCGGCACGAACGCGAGCAGCGCGCCCGCGGCCAGACACGCCGCGCCCGGCCACGCCGCCTCGAGCGAGCGCAAGGCCTCGTGCTCGTCCCCGGCGCGCAGGGCGCGCGCCGGCTGCGCCCGGACCGCCGTGCGCGCCGCGGCATAGGCGCCGCCCACCGCGGCCGCCACGCCGAGCAGCGCGAAAACGAGCACCGCCACGGGATCGACGTGCGGGGTCACCGGCAGTCCGGCGAAAGTCCCGGCGCCCAGATCCGCGCCGTAGCGCTGGAGAAAAGCCGCTGCCGCGAGATGGCCGAGCGCCATGCCGCCCGCGGCGCCGAGCGCGCCGATGAGCGCCGCCTCGGCGAGCAGCTGGCGCAGAATCCCGCCGCGCGCCACGCCGAGCGCGCGCAGCAGGGCGATCTCCACGCGGCGCCGGGCCACCGAGAGCATCTGCGTGGAGAACACGAACAGGGCTCCCGTGAAAAGCGCCACCAGCGCCAGCACCGCGAGATTCACGCGGTAGGCTCGCGTGAGCCTGGCGTTGCGCTCGACGCTCTGGCCCGGATCCTCGGCGAACACGCCGGGCGGTAGCACCCGCTCGAGCGCGGCGCTCAGCGCCGCGGGATCCGCGCCCTCGCGCAGTCGCAGTTCGATGCGCGTGACCACCGGTCCCGTGCGCAACGCCGACTGCACGGCTGCGATGTCCATGACCGCCACCCGTTCGCGCAGGGCGGAGGCCGAGAGTATGCCGGCCACGCGCAGGGCGAGGCGCCCCTCGCCCGCGGCGAGCGCCAGCTCGTCGCCCGCCGTGAGGCCCAGCCACGCCGCGGCCGCGCGCGACAGAAACAGGCGGTCCTCGCGCAGGAAATCGAGCGGCTCCCCGCCCTCGGCCCTGGCGATGTCCGGCTGCAGGCGCGCCGCGCGGAACACGTCCACGCCCAGCAGCTTGAGCGCCTCGCGCTGCCCGGGCAGCCGCGCCTGCACCTCGATCACGGGGCTCGCCACCGCCACTTCCGGCAGCGCGGCGATGCGCGGATACAGCGCCTCGGGAATCCCGGCGCGCGGGCCGTGCACCACGACGTCCGCATCGCCGGCAAGCACCCTCAGCGCCTGCGCGAACTCGGCGGCGGCCGACTGGTTGATGAGCTGCACCGCGTATCCCAGCGCCACCCCCAGGGCGATGGCGAACACCGACACGGCGACGCGGCCCTTGTTCGCCGCCAGCGGGGCGAGCGCGAGCGAGGCGCGGACGCCGGCCGAGGACAGCATCAGGCCGCCGGCGCGGGCGAGAGGCCGCGCTCGCTCAGCACCAGGATGCGGTCCGCGGTGCGCGCCGCGGAGCGCGAGTGCGTAACCAGGATGCCAGCGGCTCGGTCCGCCTTGATGCGCTCGCGCAGCAGCGCCAGCACCTGGGCGGCCGCTTCGGGGTCGAGATTTCCGGTGGGCTCGTCGGCCAGCACCAGGCTGGGGCGGTGCACCAGCGCCCGGGCGATCGCCACCCGCTGCATCTCGCCGCCGGAGAGTTCGGCCGGCAGGCTCGTCGCGCGATCGCCGAGGTTCACCGCCCCGAGCATCTCGCGCACGCGCGGCCCGATCGCCGCGCTTGCGACGCCGTTGAGCACCAGCGGCAGGGCGACGTTCTTCTCGACGCTGAGATAGGGCAGGAGGTGGAACGCCTGGAACACGAAGCCGATGTGGCGCCGGCGCAGCAGCGTGGCCTCATCGTCGCCGAGCGCGCCGAGCTTCTCTCCGCACAGTTCGATCGCACCCGAATCCGGCGATTCCAGCCCGGCGATCAGGTTGAGCAGCGTCGACTTGCCGATGCCCGATTCGCCCACGACGGCGACGAACTCCCCGGGTTCGAGCGCCAGCGAGATGTCGCGCAGCAGGGTGCGCGCCCGCGGGCCTGGGAAGGACTTGGATACGGACCGGATCGACAGCATCGGCTCTCGGGTCTCCGGGGCGCCGCGGGGCGGAACCTAGAACGATCCGGGCGAGGCGTAATTCTCGAAGCGCGTGTGTTCGCCGAGAAAGGTCAGATCCACGGTGCCGATCGGCCCGTTCCTCTGTTTGGCGATGATGATCTCCGCCTTGCCCGGTTCGGCGGTGCCCGGGTTGTAGACCACGTCGCGGTAGATGAAAAGGATCAGGTCCGCGTCCTGCTCGATGGCGCCGGATTCGCGCAGATCCGACATCACCGGCCGCCGATCGGTGCGCTGCTCCAGCGCCCGGTTGAGCTGCGAGAGCGCCACCAGCGGCACGTTCAGCTCCTTGGCGAGCGCCTTCATCGAGCGCGATATCTCGGACAGCTCGGTGGCGCGGTTCTCCCCTTCGCCCGACGCCGACATGAGCTGGAGGTAGTCCAGCACCACCAGGCCGAGCTTTCCGTAGTGGCGGTGCAGCCGGCGCGCGCGCGCGCGCACCTCCAGGGGGTTGAGCGCGGGCGTCTCGTCGATGTGGATAGGCGCCTCGTGCAGCCGCCCGACCGCGGTGGTGAGGCGGTTCCAGTCGTCGTCGGAGAGCCGCCCGGTGCGCAGCTTGTGCTGGTCCAGACGCCCGATCGACCCGAGCATGCGCATCGCGAGCTGGGCGCCGGACATCTCCATGCTGAACACCGCCACCGGCAGGCCGTTGTCGATGGCGACGTGCTCGGCGATGTTGAGCGCGAGCGCGGTCTTGCCCATGCTCGGCCGGCCGGCGATGATGACGAGGTCGCCCGGCTGCAGGCCGGCGGTTTTGCGGTCCAGATCGACATAGCCGGTGGGCACCCCGGTGACCTCCGACGGGTTGTCCTGGTGGTAGAGCAGGTCCACGCGCTCCATCACCTGGGTGAGCAGCGTCTGGATCGGCACGAAACCCTGGCGGCCGCGGGCGCCGGCCTCCGCGATCTCGAATACCCGTGACTCGGCCTCGTCCAGGAGCTGCGCGACTTCCTTGCCCTGCGGTGCGAGGGCCCGGTCGGCGATCTCGGTACCCACCTGCACCAGGCGCCGCATGATCGAGCGCTCGCGCACGATCTCGGCATAGCGCCGGATGTTGTGCGCCGATGGCGTGTTGCGGGCCAGCTCCCCGAGGTAGGAAAGGCCCCCGGTGCGGTCCTTGTCCTCGCTCGCCCGGATCGACTCCTCGACCGTCACCACGTCGGCGGGCTTGCCGCGCTCGATCAGCCGCGACACGTGCCGCCAGATTCGGCGGTGATCGTCGCGGTAGAAATCGGTTTCGGCGAGCTGGTCGGCGATGCGATCGAACGCGGCGTTGTCGAGCAACAGGCCCCCGAGGACCGACTGCTCCGCTTCGATGGAATGCGGCGGCAGGCGCAGCGCAAGCACCTGCGCATCGCTGGTCGGAGGTTGAAGGATTGAGCTCATGGACGCCTGGCGGAATTCTAAGCCAAACGCGCACGCCGGGCGCCGCTCGGGGGGCGCGAATCAGGCGGCGCGAGCTTCACGCGCCAGCGACCTTCACCAAGCGAAGACCGCTGGCCATCGCGCCGCCGGCGGGGGGGGCGGCGCTGGCGCCGCTCGGGGACTCGAAGCAGGCGGCGCGAGCCTCGCGCGCCGCCGTTCCTTCACACCTCGCCGAGCACCGAGACCTTGATCTGCACCACGACGTCGGTGTGCAGCGCGATCGCCACTTCATGATCGCCGACCTGCTTCAGCGGTCCCTGGGGCAGGCGCACCATGGAACGCTCGATCTCGAACCCCTGCGCCTTCAGCGCATCCACGATGTCCAAGCCGGTGACCGACCCGAACAGCCGGCCGTCCACTCCCGCCTTCTGCGTCACCTGGACCATCAGGCCGTCGAGCTGCGCGCCCCTGTCGTGCGCGGCGGCAAGGGCCGCCGACTGCGTGGCCTCCAGCTCGGCGCGCCGCTTCTCGAACGCCGCCAGGTTCTCGGGCGTCGCGCGCGTCGCCTTGCCTTTCGGAATGAGGAAGTTGCGCGCGTAGCCCTCCTTCACCTTGACCACGTCGCCCAGGCCGCCCAGATTGAGCACCTTCTCCAGCAGTATCACTTGCATGTCGCGCTCCGGGTGGATCAGTGCAGATCGGTGTAGGGCAGCAGCGCGAGGAAGCGGGCACGCTTGATCGCCTGCGACAGCATGCGCTGGTAGCCCGACTTGGTGCCGGTGATGCGGGCCGGGATGATCTTGCCGTTCTCGCCGATGAAGTCCTTCAGCACGTCGACGTCCTTGTAGTCGATCCACTCGGCCTTCTCGACGGTGAAGCGGCAGAACTTGCGCCGCTTGAACAGCGCCCCCTTGCCTTTGCCGTCGCGCCGCGTGCGGCCCTTTCCGCCCTTGCCGCCCTTGCCGCGGCTCGGGCCCCTGCCGAATGTCGCCATGACGAATTCTCCTGGAAACGTTGGTTACGGGTTTTCCTGTGTAACGAAGTCCACGCCGGTCGCGTGCAGAACCGTCTGCCGGCCGCGCCGGGAACGGCGGTCGAGAAAGCCGCTGATCCTCACTTCGGCGCCGAGCGCTGCACCCGAGAGCAGCCGTGCCTCGGTCCCGAAGGCAAGCGCCTCGACCTCGCAGTCGACCCGGCGCTCGATGCCGGCCTCGACCTGTGTCGAGTCGTGGGCGACGCGGAATTTCACCAGCGGCACCCCGGCCGGGGTATAGCGCAGGGCATCGCGCTCGATCAGCACGCCGCGCAGAAGGACGCGGTTCTCCTGCAACGCGCCGCAGACCCGGTCAGGCGCGCGCCGGCGCGGGCCTGGACTCGGTGGCGGACGCCCGCTCGGCCCCGCCCTCCTGCGCCTGCCGGCTCGAGGACTGCGACAGCACCGACTTCGCCTTCTCTTCCTTCATCATCGGCGAAGGCGTGCTCCAGGCGCGCTCCATCTTCACGATCAGGTGGCGCAGCACGGCGTCGTTGAACTTGAAGGCGTGCTCGAGCTCCGCGAGGGCCTGGTCGTCGCACTCGATGTTCATCAGCACGTAGTGCGCCTTGTGCATCTTCTGGAGCGGATAGGCGAGCTGACGCCGGCCCCAGTCCTCGAGCCGATGGACCTGGCCGCTGCGCGAGGTCACCGCGTTGCGGTAACGCTCGATCATGGCCGGGACCTGCTCGCTCTGGTCCGGATGGACGATGAAGACAATCTCGTAGTGACGCATGCGCTCTCCCTGTGAATGAAGCCTCCCGGCATGCGCGCGCGGTGAGGCAGGGTGGATGAAAGGCCGGGCCGGGCGACCGCCGGGGCCGCCGCCCGGGCCTGCTGGCTAAGGCGCAGAATTATAATGGAAATCATGCACCGGCACCACGGCATCCAGCAGCCGCCCGGGACGCGCCGCCCGCGGGCGGGTCGCCCGCACCGGGGCCACGCCTGCGGCGCAGCGTCTCGTACAGGCACAGGCCGCAGGCGACCGCCACGTTCAGGCTGCGCACCGCACCCCGCATCGGAATGCGCACCACGAGATCGCAGCGCTCGCGCGTGAGGCGGCGCATGCCCTCGCCTTCGGCACCGAGCACCCAGGCGATCGAATCGGGCAGGTCCACGCCATACAGGTCCTGCGGCGCGCCGCCGTCCGCGCCGACGATCCAGATACCGCGCTGCTTCAGCGAAGCGAGCGTGCGCGCGAGGTTCGCGACGCTGAAAAAGGGCACCGACTCGGCCGCCCCGCTCGCCACCTTGGATACCGTCGCGTTGATACCCGCGGCACGGTCACGCGGCGCGATCACCGCGTGCGCCCCGGCGCCGTCGGCCACCCGCAGTGCGGCGCCCAGGTTGTGGGGATCGGTGACGCCGTCGAGCACCAGCAGCAGCGGCGGTCCGGACAGCGCATCCAGCAGGTCTTCCAGGTTCTCGCGGCCGGAGCGCTCCGCGACCAGCGCCACCGCGCCCTGGTGGCGCGCGCCCCCGTAGAAGCCGTCCAGCCGCTTCACCGGGACCTTCATCAGCCGCACCCCGGCCTTTTCGGCCGCCGCCTCCAGGTCGCGCGCGCGGGCATCGCCGCGCTTTTCGTCAAGCAGGATCTCGGCGACCGATGCCGGATCGGCGCGCAGCCGCGCCAGGATGGCGTGAAAACCGAAGAGCGCGCGCGCAGGCTTCACGCGAGCACGAAGTCCATGCGGCTGGACTCCAGGTCCACGCGCGCAACGCGGATGCGCACGCGGTCGGCGAGCCGGAAGCGCCTGCGGGTGCGCTCGCCCGAGAGCTCGTGCCGCGTCGCATCGAAGTGGAAGTAGTCGCTCCCCAGTTCCGACACGTGCACCAGCCCCTCCACGTAAAGATCGTCCAGCGCGACGAAGATCCCGAATCCGGTCACCGCCGAGATCGAACCCTCGAAGGTCCCCCCCACGCGGTCCTTCATGTAATAGCACTTGAGCCAGGCCTCGACGTCGCGCGTCGCCTCGTCGGCGCGCCGCTCCGCCTCGGAGCAGCGGCGCCCGAGATCCTGCCAGTTCCCCGGCCGGTAGCTCTCGCCCGCCAGCGCCGCCTTGATGGCGCGGTGCGCGAGCAGGTCCGGGTAGCGACGGATCGGGGAGGTGAAATGGGTGTAGGACTCGTAGGCGAGCCCGAAGTGACCGGCGTTCTCGGGGCTGTACAGCGCCTGCCGCAGCGAGCGCAGCAGCACGGTCTGGAGCAGCTGCACGTCGGGACGGTCCCTGACCGAATCGAGCAGCTTCGCGTAATCCAGGGCGCGCGGTTCCGCGCCGCCCCCCAGCGCCAGTCCGAAGCTCTTGAGAAATCCCTTCAGCGCCTCGAGCTTTTCCGGCGTCGGACCCTCGTGCACGCGGTACAGCACGGGGTGTTCGCGGCCGCGCAGGAAGTCCGAGGCGCAGACGTTCGCCGCCAGCATGCATTCCTCGATCAGACGGTGCGCGTCGTTGCGCTCGACGCGCTCGATGCGGGCAAGGTGGCCGTGCTCGTCGAAGGCGAAGCGCGTCTCGACGGTCTCGAAGTCGATGGCGCCGCGGCGCTTGCGCGCGCGGGCAAGGGCGGCGTAGACCTCGCGCAGCCGCGCCAGGGGCTCCATCAGCGGCGCGATCGCACGCGCCGCCCTGCCGGCGGGTTCCGCGAGCGCCTGCGCCACCGCGGTGTAGGTCAGGCGCGCGCGCGAGCGCATCACCGCCGGGTAGAACCGGTAGCCGCGCACGGCGCCCGCGGCGCTCACGCTCATGTCGCAGGCCACGCACAGGCGATCCACTTCCGGGTTGAGCGAGCACAGGCCGTTCGACAGCCGCTCGGGCAGCATCGGTATCACCCGCCGCGGGAAGTACACCGAGGTCCCTCGGTCCCGCGCATCCGCATCGAGCGCGTCGCCGTCGGGCACGTCGTGACTGACGTCGGCGATCGCCACCAGCAGGCGCCAGCCGCGCCCCGCGGCCTCGCAGTACACCGCGTCGTCGAAATCCTTCGCGGTCTCGCCGTCGATGGTCGCGAGCGGCAGCGCGCGCAGGTCCTCGCGCCCTTGCGCGTCGGCCTTGCGCACCGCGGCGGGCAAGCGCGTCGCCTGCGCGCGCGCCTGCGGCGAGAACTCGAACGGCAGTTCGTGCTTGCGCAGCGCGACCTCGATCTCGATGCCCGGATCCGCGACGTTGCCCAGCACCTCCTCGACGCGCCCGGCGAGGGGCGCGGGGTGACCGGCGTCCACCGCCTCCGGCGACGGCCGCGACAGCAGCCTCACCACCACCACCTGCCCCGCCTTCGCGCCGCGCGCCTCTCGGGCCGCGACCAGCACCTCCTGGCCGATGCGCCGTTCGGCCGGCGTGAACACGAGGAAGCCCGCCTCTTGCGACAGCCGTCCGACCAGCGTCTGGTGAGCGGGCTCGATCACCTCGACGATTGCGCCTTCGCGCCGCCCGCGCCGGTCGAAGCCCGCGGGACGCGCCATGACCCGGTCGCCGTGGAGGGCCTTCCTCATCTCGCGCTGCGCGATGTGCCAGCTCTCGCCGCCGTCGTCCGGCAGGAAAAACCCGTAACCGTCCGGATGCCCCTCGACGCGGCCCGCCGCGAGATCCGCTTTCTGCGGCAGCAGCAGCGCGTCCTTGCGATTGCGGATCACCTGGCCGTCGCGTTCCATCGCCGCGATCCGCCGTGCCAGGGGTTCGCGGTGCGCGCGGTGGATCTTCAGCCTGCGGGCGAGCTCGTCTTCATCGAGCGGCATGCCCGCCGCCGCGAGCGTCTCCAGGATGTACTCGCGGCTCGCGATGGGCTCTTCGTATCGGGCCGCTTCGCGCTCGAAATAAGGATCCCGGGACTTGCCGTGACGGCGTCGTTTCGTTGACAATTCAGGCGCTTCCTATAGAATTCGCTGCTCGTTTGCGGCGCCCCGGCGCCGCATACCGCCTCACTTGGCCGAGGTGGCGGAATTGGTAGACGCACTAGGTTCAGGTCCTAGCGGTGGCAACACTGTGGGGGTTCGAGTCCCTTCCTCGGCACCAGCGCCCGTACCATCGGAACGCCGCCGCCCCGCGTGCGCGCGCCTGCCGCGTGCACGGGGTGCGGCCCGCGCCTTGCGCGGCGCTCAGCGGAACGGGTGCCGCCGCACGATGGTCTCGCCGCGATCGGCGCCGGTGGAGATCATGTCCACCGGCACCCCGCACAGCGACTCGATGCGATCGAGGTAACGGCGCGCGTTGACCGGCAGTTCCTCGAAACGCGTGACCGCGACGGTGCTCTCGCTCCAGCCGGGATGTTCCTCGTACAGCGGCTCGCAGCGCGCCGCCTCCTCGGCACCCGCGGGCAGCAGGTCGAGCGCCCGGCCGTCGAGCCGGTAGCCGGTGCACAGCCGGATCAGCGGCATGCGGTCGAGCACGTCGAGCTTGGTCACGCACAGGCCCGAGACGCCATTGATCTGGATCGATCGCCGCAGCGCCGCGGCGTCGAACCAGCCGCAGCGCCGCGCGCGCCCGGTGGTCGCGCCGTACTCGGCGCCGCGCTCGCGCAGCAGTTCCCCGGTGGCGTCCTCCAGCTCCGTCGGAAACGGGCCCGAGCCCACGCGCGTGGCGTAGGCCTTGGTGATGCCCAGGACGTAGTGCAACAGGTGCGGCCCGACGCCAGCGCCCGCCGAGGCCGCGCCCGCCACGCAGTTGGACGAGGTCACGTAGGGGTAGGTGCCGTGATCCACGTCGAGCAGCGTGCCCTGGGCCCCTTCGAACAGGAGGCTCTTGCCTTCCCGGATCGCCTCGTAGAGCGCGCGCGGGACGTCCGCGACCAGGGGGGCGATGCGCCCGGCGAGCGCGAGGCTCTGGTCGCGCACCTGCGCGAAATCCACCACGGGCGCGTTCAGATAGCGCGTGAGCACGAAGTTGTGAAAGTCCAGCAGCTCCTCGAGCTTCTCGCCGAAGCGCGCCGGGTCGAGCAGGTCGCGCAGGCGGATGCCGCGGCGCGCGACCTTGTCCTCGTAGGCGGGTCCGATGCCGCGCCCGGTCGTGCCGATGCGCCGCTCGCCTCGGGCCGATTCGCGCGCCACGTCGAGCGCCGCGTGATGGGGCAGGATGAGGGTGCACGCCTCGGAGATCCACAGGCGCCCGGCCACCTTCACGCCGGCCGCCTCCAGCTCTTCGATCTCCGCGATCAGCGCAGCAGGCGAGAGCACCACGCCGTTGCCGATGTAGCAGTTCACCCCTTCGCGCAGAATGCCCGAGGGCACCAGGTGCAGCACGGTTTTCCTGCCACCGATCACCAGCGTGTGACCGGCGTTGTGGCCCCCCTGAAAGCGCACCACGCCCTGCGCGTGGTCGGTCAGCCAGTCGACCACCTTGCCCTTGCCCTCGTCGCCCCACTGGGTGCCGATGACCACGACGTTCTTCGCCATCCGATTCAGCTCCGCTTGGCGCGATCCCGCGCCTGCCATCCGCCCGGGCCCTTCACCAGCTCGCGCGTGCAGCCTTCGCCGTCGCGCGCAGCCGGCAAGGCCTGGATCACGATCTCCCCCGCGCCGCGAAGTCTCGCAATCTCTGCGGCGAGCGCCGCGTCCCCGTCCCAGGGTGCGAGGATCGCTCCCGGCGGCTCGGCGCCCGGCAACAGCCGCGCGAGCGTCCGCAAATCGAGGCTGAAGCCGGTCGCGGCGCGCGCGCGCCCGAACGCCTTGCCCACCTCGTCGTAGCGACCGCCGAGCGCCACCGCGCTCGCCCTGCCCTCGACGTAGGCGGAGAACACCACCCCGCTGTGATAATGATAGCCGCGCAGGTCCGCGAGATCGATGCCGACCTGGAACCGGTTGTCGAGCGAGAGCCGCTCGAGGTCGCCCAGCGCCGCCGCGATCTCGGGGTAGTCGGGCAGCTCGCGGCGCGCCCGCTCGATCACATCCGAGTCTCCGTAGAGCCCCGGCATGCCCGCCAGCGCCGCGCGCGTCTCGGCCGGCAGCCCGGCGCACAGCGCCTGTAGCGCCGCGCGATCCTTTGCCTCGAGCGCCTCGTGCAACTCGCCCTCCAGTTCGGGGCCGATTGCGGCGCGCCGGCACAGCGCCCGGAATACGCCCACGTGGCCCAGGTCCAGGCGCGCGGCTCCCACGCCGCAGGCCGAAAGCGCCGAGAACAGCAGGCGCTGTATCTCCAGGTCGCTCTCGATGCCGGCGTGCCCGTAGATTTCGGCGCCGGCCTGCAGCGGTTCGCGCGTGGCGTCCACAGCGCGCGGCCGGGTGTGCAGAACGCTGCCGCAGTAGCACAGCCGGGTGACGCCGTCGCGGTTGAGCAGGTGCGCGTCGATGCGCGCCACCTGAGGGGTGATGTCGGCGCGTACTCCCATCATGCGGCCCGAGAGCTGGTCCACCAGCTTGAAGGTCCGAAGGTCCAGGTCGTGCCCGGTGCCCGTCAGGAGCGACTCCAGGTACTCGAGCATCGGCGGAGCCACCAGTTCGTAGCCGTGCGCGCGGAACTCATCGAGCAGGGTCCGGCGCAGCATCTCGATGCGCGCCGCTTCGGTCGGAAGCGAGTCCTCGATGAACTCGGGTAGGAGCCAGTTGCGCATCAGGGATCCATGGAATCGAGAGTGTTGCGAAGCGGGAGCGGAGGTTGCAGTACCTTACACCCGCCGTTACACCCGCGGCGCACCGTTTGCGGCGATTACAGGGCTAGGCCGCGATGTACAGCAGCAACAGGCCAAGCAGCATCGACGACAGGCCGAAGAAACGGATCTGCCCGTCCGTCATGGCCACGATACGCCTGAACATGTCGCGCCACAGGTGCGGCGCCAGGAATGGCAGAACGCCTTCGATCACCAGCATGAGAGCAACCGCCATCAGCAGCACCTTCCCCATGTGGACCGACCGGACCCGCGCTTTGCGGAAGCTCCCGCCGAAGGCGCCAGGGCGACCTTCCCCGGGCTCCGGCGTCGAGGCGTCCTACTTTCCTGCCTTGCCCGGGTTCTTCAGGTACCTGAAGAACTCGGAGTTCGGCTCGATCACCAGCACGTCGTTCTTCTTGGCGAACGACGCCCGGTACGCTTCGAGGCTGCGATAGAAAGAGTAGAACTCCGGACTCTCGCTGAACGCCCGCGCGTAGACCGCCGAAGCCTTCTGGTCGCCCTCGCCCTTGATGCTCTGGGCGCTCTTGTAGGCCTCCGCCAGTATCACCTGGCGTTCCCGGTCCGCGTCGGCGCGGATCTTCTCGGCCTCGGAAAATCCCTCCGAGCGCAGCTGGCTCGCCACCGCGCGGCGCTCGGCCTCCATGCGCCGGTAGACCGATTCGCTCACCTCCTGCGGCAGGTCCACCCGCTTCAGGCGCACGTCCACCACCGAAGCGCCGATGCGCGCAGCGTCGGTCTGCAGCTTCTCCGCGACGATGCGCATGATGTCGTCGCGCTCGCCGGAGACCACGTCGTGCACCGTTCGCTTGCCGAACTCCTCGCGCAGCAGCGAGTTCACCGTCTGCGAGATGCGCGTCTGCGCCCGCGCCTCGTCGCCCTGGACGCTGACGTAGTACTGAAGCAGGTTCTCGATGCGCCACTTGACGAACGAGTCGACCAGCACGTTCTTCTTCTCGGAGGTAAGGAAGCGGTCCGCCTCCGGCGTGTCGAGGGTGAGGATGCGCTTGTCGAAGTAGCGCACGTTCTGGATCAGCGGCCACTTCACGTGCAGTCCCGGCTCGGTGATGACCTCCCGGACCTCCCCGAGCTGGAACACGAGCGCCTGCTCGCGCTGGTCCACGATGAACACGCTCGACCAGGCGATCACCAGCACCACCGCCGTCACGATCGAGATGCGCGCCGCGACCGCGCTCATCGGGCTGCCTCGTCGCTCGAGGAAAGACTCACGGCCGCGCCTCCCGCTCCCGCGTGCGCAGCGCGTCCCGGCTGCGCGGATCCGCCGGCGCGGCCTCCCCGGCCGGGCGCGGGGCGGCCGAGGGCGTCTCGGGCACGGTCTGCACCCCAGTCATCTGCAACAGCTTGTCCAGCGGCAGGTACAGCAGGTTGGTGCCGGCGCGCGCATCCACAAGGACCTTGGTCGTGGAGGTGAGGATCTGCTGCATCGTCTCCAGGTACAGCCGCTCGCGCATGACCCCGGGCGCACGCTTGTATTCCACCAGCACCTGACTGAAGCGCGATGCCTCACCCTGCGCGCTGGAGACGATGCTCTGGCGATAGCCGTTGGCCTCCTCGAGCAGGCGCGCGGCCGCGCCGTGCGCCTTGGGCACCACGTCGTTGTAGTAGGCCTGGCCCTCGTTCTTCTGCCGCTCCCGGTCCTGGTTCGCCCTGACCGCGTCGTCGAAGGCGCTCTGCACCTGCTCCGGCGGCTGCGCATTCTGCATGGTGAGCTTGCTGATCGCGATGCCGGTCTTGTAGCGGTCCAGTATCTCCTGCGTCAACGCCTGCGCGTCCGAGGCCACCTTGTCGCGGCCCTCGTAGAGCACGAAGTCCATCTTGCTCTTGCCGACGATCTCGCGCATCGCCGTCTCGGCGACCTGAAGCACGGACTCCTCGGGGCGCCGGTTGTTGAACAGGTACTCGGTCGGGTCCTTGAGGATGTACTGAACGGCGAACTGCACGTCGATGATCGCCTCGTCGTCGGTCAGCATCAGCGCCTCGCGCAGCACCTTGGTCTTGACGTTGTTGCGGTAACCGACCTCGACGGTGCGCACCCCCACCAGGTCGATGACTTCGTGCGACTGAAACGGGACCGGGAAACGCCAGCGCAACCCCGACTGGGTGATCTCGGTGAACTTGCCGAAGGTGAGCACCACGCCGCGCTGGCCCTCCACGACGATGTAGAAACCGCTCGCCACCCAGAGCACGACGATCAGTCCGGCGAGCAACCCCAGGCCGCCTCCGTACTGGCGCAGGTTTAACGGCTCCCCGCCGCCCGGTCCGTCACCGGAGCCGCCGCCCGCGCCACCCGCGCGACGCCGACCGAACAGACGATTGAGGCGCTGGTTGAAACTGCGCCACATCTCGTCCAGGTCGGGCGGTCCGCCGCTGCCGCCGCCGCGTTTTCCCCACTGAGGATCGTTCAATGACATGGAGCGCTATGCGCAGTCTCGGGAAAACCGGATCCCTGATGGGTCATCCAAGGGGTGCTTCGAGGCCGCAGCCTCTGCCAGGACGCGACGCAGCAGGTCGAGTCCGGCGGCCGTTGCAGCGCTGAGACGAACGCGCGCGATGTTACCACACTGGTCGCGGTCCAGACCCGGTTCGAGGCCGGCGAGATCGATCTTGTTCCACACCCGGACCTGGGGAACGTGGCCGGCTCCGATCTGCGCGAGCACCCGCTCGACCTCCTGCATCTGCGCATCTTTGAGTTCCTGGGAAGCATCCACCACGTGCAGCAGCAGATCGGCATGCACTGTCTCCTCGAGCGTGGCGCGGAACGCGGCGACCAGTTCGTGCGGCAGGGCGCGGATGAATCCCACCGTGTCCGAGAGCACCACCATGCCGCAACCCGGCAGATACAGACGGCGAGTGGTCGTATCCAGGGTGGCGAACAGCTTGTCGGCCGCGTAGGCGCCCGAATGGGTCAGCGCGTTGAACAGCGTGGACTTGCCCGCGTTGGCATAGCCCACCAGGCAGACCGAGAGCGCCTGCGCGCGCGCG
>JADLDQ010000163.1 GCA_020846575.1 Burkholderiales bacterium | reverse complement strand
CCGAGGTCTGCTGGCTGCGCACCGCGGGTTCGGCCTGGTTGGGGCGGTAGGATTCGGCGAGCGACTCGGACTGGGTGAAATCCACCTCGACGTTGACCTGCGCGCGCACGTTGCTGCGGCCCACCACCGGCTCGAGCAGATCCTCGATGCGCTTGCGGTAGTCGGACTCCATGCGCGAGACGTACCCGATCTGCTCGGCGTCCAGCCCGCCGGGCGCCGATGTGCCCCGGGCGGAAAGCAGCACGCCGTGCTGGTCGATCACGCTCACCGCGCCTGAATCCAGGTTGGGAACGCTCGCCGAGACCAGGTGCATGATGCCCGCGATCTGCGCGCGCTCCAGCGACCGTCCCGGATGCAGGTTGACCACCACCGAGGCACTGGGCTTTGGCGCCTCGCGCATGAACACCGTCGGTTTCGGGATCGCCAGGTGCACCCGCGCCGAAGCCACCGCCGAGAGCGTCTGGATGGTGCGCGACAGTTCGCCTTCCAGTCCCCGCTGGTAGTTCACCTGCTCCTGGAACTGGGTGGTGCCGAACTTCTGGCTTTCCATCAGCTCGAAGCCGACGTTCCCGCCGCGGGGCAGGCCCTGCGAGGCGAGCTTGAGCCGCGCCTCGTGCACCATCTGTTCCGGGACCAGGATCGCGCCGCCGCCCTCGGAGAACTTGTACGGCACGTTCAACTGGCCGAGCGCCGCGACGATCGAGGCGCCGTCGCGGTCCGAAACGTTGGCGTAGAGCACCCGGTATTCGGGCGTCTGGCTCCACATCCAGGAGCCGGATACGAGCGCGATCAACGCCGCCGAGGCGAGCAGCAGGCCGATCTTGCTCGAGCCCGGCAGGGCGGCGAAGCCCTGCAGGACCGAAGCGGGAGAGAGGTTGGCGGTCGCCATGGGTTCCGAGCCGAGGGGTTGACTTCCCGCGGCGAAGCCGCGGTTCTACGCGACGAATTATGGGAGCGCGACCCCGGCAGGAAGGGCGGAATAGGGGGCGTTTCAGCCGCTAATTCGCCGATCGGCGCGAGCGCGCGCCGCATACAGTGCGCAGCACGCGGAAGGAGATCGCCGCGTCACCCGAGGAGCGCAAAATGGGACTCGAGATCGAACCCCTCAAGCTGAGCGCGGCGCTTGGCCGGCTCGCCGCAGGCTCGAAGGCCGAGATGCCCGACGCGGCGGCGCCGGCGTTCGAGAAACTGCTCGCCGGCGCGCTGCGCAGCGTGGACCAGGCGCAGGTGCAGGCCGAGGATCTCGCGCGGCGCTTCCAGGCGGGTGAGGCGGGCGCGAGCCTGGAGGAGGCGATGATCGCCATGCAGAAGGCCAACATCTCGCTGCAGGTGCTGGTGCAGGCGCGCAACCGCCTGGTCTCGGCCTATCACGACGTGATGAACATGACGGTGTGAGTGCGCAGGCGGCGCGTGAAGTCTGCGCCGCCTGCTTCAGTGCGTTCTCCTCGGTCATCCCTGCCGAATCTGGTGCGAGTTCGGAGGCCGTGAAGAAATCGGTTTCGCGAACTTGGCTGGCAAACTGGCGCACCTCTCGTTACGATGGGCACTGCTCACGCTGATTCCGGACTTGGCGGCAGCCGCCTCCCGAGTCAAATCCCTACGTAAGTCCTTGTACTTGAACACTTGAAGGTCCGTTATGCGAGTGCCGGGCACCGTGGCCGCCCCCCTTTCGAAAGCGGACCACGAAGGCGGGCCACTATAGAGCCCGGCCGCGAGCGCACCCCCGGCGGTGTGAGCGGTCAAGATAATGGTCGCCGACCAACGTGACTTCGGATCCGGCACGTGGCCGCAACAGACAGGAAGAATGGATCGGGTGCGAAGCCTCTGCCGGCGAGGGAGGGCCCCCACAGCCCGCCAGCGATACTCGAACCTTACCGGTCGTATGACGACTCAGTCGCATGACTCCCGAATCGCGAGAAGCTGAACGGGGCCGAGTTGGCCGAGTTGGCGTGATACCCCGTGGGCATGCCCGGCTGCGGCGCGACGCTCTGTTGTATCAGGCGATCTGCATTGCCGCGACCCTGGCTGCCGCTGTGTTTCTCGTATCCAATACTCTCTCGAATCTTTCCGAACGACATATCGCGAGCGGTTTTGCCTTCCTGCAGAGGGAAGCCGGGTTCGAAATAAGCGAGACCACGTTCATATCCTATCAGGCGTCGGACACGTACCTGCGTGCCCTTGCCGTAGGACTCGCGAATACCTTCCGCGTGGCCCTTATCGGCATGGTCCTCGCCACCGCGCTGGGCGTCCTCATAGGCATCGGGCGAGTGTCGCGGAACTGGTTGCTCTCGCGAATCACCGGCCTGTACGTTGAATTCGTTCGAAACGTTCCACTGCTCGTGCAGTTGTTCTTCTGGTACACGCTTGTCACCGAGTTGACGCCCCCGCCCAGAGAGGCCGTCGAACTGCTCCGGGACGTTTGGATCAGCAACCGCGGCGTCTTCTTTCCCTGTCCGGAGACATTAGTGCCACTGCGGATCAGCAGTCCCCGCCTGGAGGGATTCAATTTCGCCGGGGGAGCCGCCTTGACGCCCGAGTTCTTGGCACTCCTGACGGGTCTGGTGGTGTACACGGCGGCGTTCATCGGGGAGATCGTGCGCGCAGGAATTCTTTCGGTCAGACGCCAGCAGACCGAGGCCGCGTACGCTCTCGGGCTCGACCGGTGGCTGGCCCTGCGGCTGGTGCTTCTT
>JADLDQ010000162.1 GCA_020846575.1 Burkholderiales bacterium | reverse complement strand
GCGGGTGTGAAACAGGCTGCGAGCGCCTCCGGCGCGGAGCTGCCTTCGTCGCCGGCGAGATCCAGCCCGTACAGGAAGTCGGGGTGGGTCTGGCGCGCGGCGACCGCCTGCCCGATGACCATGTCAAGGCTCTCGCGCTGGCGCCGGTCCAGTATCCAGACGAAGCCGAAATGGCAACCATCGGCGCAAGTACCACCGTACGAGCGCAGCTCGGAACACAACTCTGCCACGAACGAGGCGGGATCGCGCGGGCGGTACTTGTGGGGGCTGCCGCGCAACTCGGCGTACACCAAGCCTTCCTGCCGTGCCTGCGTCACAAGCGCCGCTGCGTAGGGGCTCAACGCGGCCACATGCCCCAGAAGCGCGGACCCGGAAAGCTCTCCGGGCCGTTCGTAAGCATCGAAGCCGTGCGCGGACTGGAACTTGAGTGCGAGCCTCGGTTCGGTCACGCCGTAGAGGTTGCGCTCGAGCTGCTCGTCGGACGCTTCGACCAGAAGGGCGGCGCAGCCCAGCGCGCGCGCCTCGGTGCCCCGGGATTTCAAGTCGGCGGGCCAGGACCAGGGCCAATCCGCGCGGGAGCGCAGCAGCCCGGCCACCGTATCGAGCGCCGCGGCACGCCGTCGAACGCTCTCCGCATCCCAGATCGCCCGTCCGACCGAGCGCTGCGCGGCGATCGAGAGGCTGCCACCGAGGTGCCGGTGCAGATCCGCTTTCGGCAACACGGCAAGCCATCCCGCGTCCCCGGAGCAAAGCGGTGCCCTGCGCAGCCCATCGATTATCCTCGGGGGGAGCCGATAGAGACTGCGCCAGTTCTCGAGCGGTTCGCGCTCGGCCAGATGCATGAGGAAATTCCCCATCAGTTGGCTGCCCTGGCGCTGGCGGCGCTCCAGTTCCGCGGTGAGTGACGCGCCCTCGTCTGGCAGCACCCAGTCGCAACGCGGTCGGGCCAGCGGCACGCTGAAGTGCGTCGAATCGATCCGCCCGTGGTCATCGATGTCGATCAGTTCACTGCGGGTGCCGCGTCCGACCACCAGCGGAATCACCGCACCCGCCAGCGCCTGAGGCAGGGGCCTCGCCATGAGATCCGGAGTCGGGTCGCGCAGCTCCGCGGGAAGCGGATCCGGTCCCACCACATGCAACCAGGCGCAAGCGCCGAACAGCGCGCCCGCCGATTGCAGGTCGGCGCTCATCGTCTTCCGACCTCCGGCGAGACACAGTACGAGTTGACCGCCTTCTCTGGAGCGTTCGCTTGCGAGCAAGACCAGGCGAAAGGTCAGTTCGCGGATGCGATCGCATTCCGCCTGGCTCGCGAGCTGGTCGGTGTTCGCCGCGGTCCACACGCGCAGCGGCAATGGCGCACCGAGGGCGATCCACCACGCCTCGAGCAGGGCCAAGGAACGCTCCGTCTGCGCGCCGCCGGTCGTGCAGATCCACAGTTCGTCAGGCGGCTGGAATGCGTGGCGCTGGCGCAGGTCCCGGAGCGAGCGACTCTGGGGATGCCACCGATACAGGTCGAGCAGGTCGGGCGCCAGGAACGCGAAGACCTCGGGGACGACCGCCCAGGACGCCCCCAACGTGCACAGGAGAACGTTCATGGCCCTCGGCTCGCACGCGACGAGCGGGCGCGCGACGCGGGCGAAGCGCGTTCGATGATGGGGCTGAATCGTACCGCCTGGGGCGGCAGATCCAGTCGGTAGCGGCGCGGCCGGCCGCCCCCGTCATTCACCAGGTAAGGCAAGGCGGCGGTTCCAAGCTCGCGCTGCATGGCGCGCCTCAGCTTGGACAGCAGCTGGGAGAAATACTCTCCGTCCATGCCCTGGCGCAGCGTTCTCTCGGTTGCGTCGAGGTCGCTCGCCGGGCCGCGGATGACCCGTAACTCGCGCAGGTAACTTTCGGCCCAAGCCGGCTCGGGCACGCCTTTGGGCGGCGCCCCCAGCGCCGGCAGGCCCGCCCGGGCACGCCTTGCAAACAGGGTGAGAAGTGCAAGCTGTGCGGGCGCCAGTTCGATCGAGCGCCCCGCCGCCCGGATGCGGCGTGCGTTCACGTCGATGGTGAGCTGCGCCGGTCCCAACGCGTCGCGCGCCGCCTCTACGGTGGCGACGTAGCTCGCCCTGCCTTCCAGAAGCGCCCGCGGAAGACCATGGCGCAGGCTGACGAAGGGAATCTCCGCAAGCGTCACACGAGCGTCAATGCAATCCACATGTCGCCCGTCGTGCAAAGTGATGACGCGGCTTTCCGGCGACGGGTAGAAGAAGTGCGGGCTGGACTCGAACGGACTGGAAACCAGGACATGGGACAGACGGTCCTGAGGCCGCCCGAACAGCGAAAGGGCATAACCCAGGTAGAACCCCATGGTCTTGCGCCCTCCGGCGATCGACACGTGCAACGCGCAGTCGGGATCGGAGGTCAGCCCGCGGACCTTCTCGGTGATGAAATCGGCGGCCCGCGCGTTCTCCTCGGGCGATCGGATGTCGGCCAAGAGCCTGCCGGTAGAATCCGAGAGAACGTGGATCTGGGTTTCAGTGAACCGGATCGCAGCAAGGTCGAAGTCCGTGCGAAGGCGATGAAACCATCCGGGCTTCTTCGACAGCAATGTGTGGCGCGCCTGATCCGCGCCCTCCCCCGTGGTGATCAGGTGGATCTCCGTGGGGACGAAGGCTGGACGGGCGCACAGGCTCAGCGCATAGATCGTTTCGGTGACAACCTGGGGTGAGAGCCCGGTGACGCAGAGCAGAATGCGCCGAGCAAAGGATTCTGGCGCCGGGACGGACATGCGCAGGGTCGCTTTCGGGTCGGAGATCGAACTGTAGCTCAGGCGGATCCGTTGTCGCGAGCGGCAAGCTTGCCGGCGTGGCCCGCGGTCATCCGCCTGGTGAACGGCGCCGCCAGCGCAAGGCGAGCACCTGCGCGGCGCCGC
>JADLDQ010000161.1 GCA_020846575.1 Burkholderiales bacterium | reverse complement strand
GCGAGTCCGGGTTGCGCGCGCTGGCGCGCACCACCAAGAGCGTCAGCGTGAACGGCGGGATGGCGAGCGCGAGCGTGGTTGCGGCGGCGCCGGCCACGCCCGCGACCTGCCAGCCGAGCAGCGTCACGTACAGCATGTTCGGGCCCGGCACCGCGCGCGCGATGGCATAGGCGTCGCCGAACTGCTGGTCGGTGAGCCATTGATTGGCTTCGACGAGATAGCGGTGCATGTCCGGCACCACGGTATCGGTGCCGCCGATCGAGACGCAAGCGAGCAGCAGGAAGTGGAAGAACAGCGCCGCGACGTCGACTTCCGGCTTCATCGAGCCGCCTCCTCGCGCCACGCGAACCACACGCCGAGCGCCGCCAGCCCCGCCACCACCGCGATCAGGGGCCAGCGCAGCACGCCGATACCGGCGAAGCACACGAGCACGAACAGCCACGGCCGCAACCGCGCCGGCAGCACCGAAGAGAGCTTGGTCGCGTTGGCGATCACCAGGCCCACCGCCACCGCCGAGACGCCCTTCAGCGCCTGCTGCACCAGGTGCAGCTCGCCGTAGCGCGCGTAGAGCAGGCCGATCCCCAGCATCATCAGGAACGGCCAGAACACAAGGCCCCAGAGCGCCGCGGCCGCGCCCGGGACGCCGCCGAACCGGTGCCCGATGATCACCGCGAGGTTGAATACGTTCGGTCCCGGCAGCAACTGCGCGAGCGACATCGCCTCGACGTACTCCGCGTTGGTGATCCAGCCGCGCTTTTCGATCAGGTACAAGCGCGTCCAGAAGGCGGTGCCGCCGAACCCGGAAAGCGTGATCTGCGAGAACACGAGCAGGATCTCCAGCGGGCTCCTGCGTGGCGCGGCCGGCGCGCCGGTGGCGTCCTCGGGGCGTGCGTTGTCTGTCATGGTCGATGCGCGGGCGTGCGTTGGAGTGCCGGGCGGCGCAAAACGGGCGGCGGCCCGCGCCCGCAGCCGGGCAGCGCTCGGCACCGGGAGGTCGAAGCGTGCGCCGCACGAGCGCACCCGGCGGGCCGGCCGCCACGCCGGAACCTGCGTTGCGCGCCAGCGCCGGGCGCGACCTGCGTTCCTTGCGGGCGGCCGATGATAGCGCCGTTCCGCGAGCGCGCGCAGCGCGATACCCGGGCTTGACGCGGCCGGCTGTCGGTCCGGCCGGTTCGTGGTACAAGCATTCACATTTCAGGCAAGGCCGGACGCACCGTTGCGCACGGCGCGGCCGGCGACGGGCAAGGAGAGCCGCATGGACGAGCAACTCAAGAGGGCCGCGCTCGAGTACCACCGCCAACCGACGCGGGGCAAGATCTCGGTGACCCCCACCAAGAGCCTCACCAACCAGCGCGACCTGGCGCTCGCCTACTCCCCGGGCGTGGCCGCGGCCTGCCTGGAGATCGCCGCGAAGCCCGCCGATGCGAGCCTGTACACCGCGCGCGGCAACCTGGTGGGCGTGGTCACCAACGGCACCGCGGTGCTGGGGCTGGGAAATATCGGGCCGCTCGGCGCCAAACCGGTGATGGAGGGCAAGGCATGCCTGTTCAAGAAGTTCGCCGGCATCGACGTGTTCGACATCGAACTGGCCGAACTCGATCCGGACAAGCTGGTGGAGCACATCGCGGCGCTCGAGCCCACGCTGGGCGGCGTGAACCTCGAGGACATCAGGGCGCCGGAATGCTTCTACATCGAGGAGAAGCTGCGCGAGCGGGTCAACATTCCCGTGGTCCACGACGACCAGCACGGCACCGCCATCATCTCCTCGGCGGCGCTGCTGAACGCGCTGAAGATCGTGGGAAAGCGTCTGGACCAGGTGAAACTCGTGTGCTCGGGCGCGGGCGCGGCCTCGATCGCGTGCCTGGACCTTTTCGTGCACCTGGGCCTGAAGCGCGAGAACGTGTTCGTCACCGACTCGCGCGGGGTGATCTACAAGGGCCGTGAGTCCGGCATGGAGCCCAACAAGGCGCGCTACGCGCAGCAGACCACGGGGCGCACGCTCGGCGACGTGATCCAGGGCGCCGACGTGTTCCTCGGCTGCTCGGCCCGGGGCGTGCTCACCCAGGACATGGTGCGGCGCATGTCCGAGCGCCCGGTGATCCTGGCGCTCGCGAATCCCGATCCCGAGATCCTCCCCGAGGATGCGAAGGCGGCCCGTCCCGACTGCATCATCGCCACGGGGCGTTCCGACTATGCGAACCAGGTGAACAACGTGCTGTGCTTCCCGTTCATCTTCCGCGGCGCGCTCGACGTGGGCGCCACGCGCATCACCGACGAGATGAAGCTCGCCTGCGTGAAGGCGCTCGCGGAACTCGCGCAGGCGGAGCCCTCGGACGTGGTGGCGATGGCCTACGGCGGCAAGGAAGTCTCCTTCGGCCCCGACTACATCATCCCCACGCCCTTCGATCCCCGGCTCATCGAGCGCTTGGCGCCGGCGGTGGCCAAGGCGGCGATGGACAGCGGCGTGGCGACCCGGCCCATCGTCGACCTCGAAGCCTATCGCAAGCAGCTGCTGCACCACGTCTACCATTCCAGCTCCATCATGGAGCCGGTGTTCGTCGCCGCCCAGCGCGCCCGTCGCCGGGTGCTGTTCGCCGAGGGCGAGGACGAGCGCGTGCTGCGCGCCATCCAGGTGGTGATCGACGAGGGCCTCGCGCGCCCGATCCTCGTCGGGCGGCCCGAGGTGATCGAGACCCGGGTCAGGCGTTTCGGCCTGCGCATCGCCGCCGGCAAGGACTTCGAGATCGTCAATCCGGAGAGCGATCCGCGCTACCGGGAGGTGTGGAGCGAGTACCACGGCCTCATGGGACGCAAGGGCGTGAGCCCCGACCTCGCCCGGGAGCGGCTTCGCCAGTTCCCGACGCTCATCGGCGCGATGCTCCTGCGCCGCGGCGAAGCCGACGCGATGCTCTGCGGCACGGTGGGGCGCTACCGGGACCACCTCGCGCACATCGACGACGCGATCGGCATGGGCAAGGGCGCGAAGATCTACGCCGCCATGAACCTGCTGCTGCTGCCCAACCGCACGGTGTTCCTGTGCGACACCTACGTGAACGAGAGTCCCGGCGCGGAGCAGCTCGCGCAGATGACGGTGATGGCCGCCGAGGAAGTGCGCCGTTTCGGCCTGGTGCCCAGGGTGGCGCTGCTGTCGCACTCCAACTTCGGCACTTCCGAGTCGCCCGAGGCGCGCAAGATGGCCGAGGCGCGCGCACTGCTCGAGCGCATGACCCCCGATCTGGAAGTGGACGGCGAGATGCACGGCGATGCCGCGCTCAACCCCGGCATCCGCAACCGCGTGTTCCCGAAATCGAAACTCAAGGGCGAGGCCAATCTGCTCATCATGCCCAACGTGGACGCAGCCAACATCGCCTTCAACCTGCTGAAGGTCGTGGGTGGCGAGGGCATCACGGTCGGCCCGATCCTGCTCGGCGCGGGCTTGCCGGTGCATATCCTGACCGGGTCCTCGACCGTGCGGCGGCTGGTCAACATGACCGCACTCGCGGCGGTGGACGCGGCGGCGCTGCGCGCCGCCGGCGGCGGCAAGGCCGAGCCGGGCAAGTCGGGTCGCGCGCCGGCGCGGCGCGGCGGGCGCAGGCTGCGATCGCTGTAGCCCGGAGGCGAAGCGGCGCGCCCGCGACGCCGCGGGCCGCCCGTGGGGTCGCGGGCGTGGATTGGCGGGCAGAGCTTGGCGCGACTCCGCGTCGCGCCGGGGCTGCGCCAGCATGCGCTGCCGTTACCGCGGCCTCGGCTCGCAGCGCGGTTTCCCCCTCTGGCGCTGGAGGGGATCGAGCTTGGTTCGAGGGGGGTGTGGCTCGATTCCCGGTTCACTGCGGCGGGCGCTCGTTCGCGCCAGGGCGCACGGCCGGGACCGCTTCGGGCCGCGTGCCGCGGACGGGGTTCGGGCCGCCGGCGGCGAACCGGGTCGCGATCTCGCGCTGCGCGCCCGTCCTGGGGCGGCGCAGCGCGGCAAACTCGGCCATCTCCCAGGGCCGGATCGCGAGCACCTGGGTCGTTCCCGCGGGGGAACGGCGTTCGAGGACCCGGTCCTCCTCGATCAGCGAGTCGAATTCCTCCGCGAGCCTCTTCATGCGCTGCTGCAGGAGCGCCAGGGACTTCTCTGACACGGCGCCGTGGACCATCACGCGAAGCTCGTTGCGTCCGAGGAAGGACGAGCGGAAGAACTGCTGCTGCACGCGCCGCTCGAAGAAACGCTGGATCGGCCCGTCTTCGCGCCAGCGGAAGTTGCGCGAGAGCTTCACCTTGATGCGGTTCTGCGGGAGCAGCTCGATGATGCCCACCCGGTCCAGGCGCGCCAGCAGTCGGGTCAGCTCCGCTTCCGAGAGCATGTAGCTCTCGAGCATGTCTGCCGCGCTCCAGTGGTTGATCGCGAGCAGCCCCACCAGCATCAGCCTTTCGTTGCTCACCAGTTCCTTTTCCTGGGCTTCGGAAAGCTCGCTGATGCGTTCCTCGGCGGCGCGCGTGAGTTCGACGAGATCGACGAAATCGAGCCGCAACAGCCCGCAGATCTGTTCCATGCGCGCAAGGCTGAGGCTTTCGCGCGAGAACATGCGCTTCACCGTCGACTCGGAAAGCCCCAGGGTTTCGGCGACGTCGGCGTAGGTCAGCCCGTTGCGCCGCAGCGTCTTCTTGAGCGTGCTCACCAGCTGCGATACCTGGGACATGAGAGGTAGCAATTTTCGATACTGAAGGGGTCAGACTATACGCTCATAGGGTTATAAGTTGCGTGATTCGCTCCCGTGGACGAACCTGCATCGGGACGCAATGCAGGGGGTTGAAGCATGGGGTTCGAGGAGCGGGCGCCGCCGCGGTGCGGCCTCGCCGGTGTCACCGCGGCGGGCGCCGCGCGCGGTTCCGAGCGCGGGCTGGCGGCCGCGCTGCTGCGGCTGGAACTGCGCGCCCGGCTGTGGCTGGTGGGGCGCCGGATGCGCGCGGCGGCGCGCGATCCGATGAAGCTGCAGCGCGGTGTGCTCGAAGACATCCTGCGGCGCAATCGCGACACGGTCTTCGGCCGGCGGCACGGCTTCGCGGACATCGTGGACTACGCAGACTATGTGCGGCGCGTGCCGGTGCGGGAGTTCGAGGGTCTGCGCTCCTGGATCGAGGCCGACATGGACTCGGAACGGCGCGTGCTGACCGCGGAACGACCGGCGCAATACGTGCGCACCGGCGGCAGCAGCGGCCGTCCCAGGGACATTCCGATGACCTCTTCGCACCTGCGGGCCCTGCGGCGCATCCAGCGCGCCTCGTTCGCATTCCAGTACCGGGCCTGCCCGCAGGCGTTCGCCGGCAGCATCCTCGCCCTCGCGAGCCCGGCCGTAGAGGGGCATCTGCCCAATGGGATGGCCTTCGGCGCCCTGTCCGGCCTGCTGGCCGGCGGCACGCCGCGGCTGGCGCGGTCGCAGTGGGTGCTGCCGCGCGAGGTGCTCGCGCTCGAGGACAGCCGGGTGAAGCACCTGCTCGCGCTGCGGCTCGCCATCGCCTGCCCGGATGTCACTTGCCTGGCGAGCGCCAATCCCGACACGCTGCTCACCCTGGCAAGTCTGTACCGCGAGCACCAGGACGCGCTGATCGCCGACCTGCGCTCGGGCGGTTTCTTCCTCTCCGGTTGCGTGCCGGCCGAAACGCTCCAGTCGCTGCGCGGGCGCCTGGCGCCTCGACCCGCGCGCGCCGAGGCGCTCGTGCGGCTGCGGTCCGCGTCCCGACCTGCGCGCCTCGCGGACCTGTTCGGCCGGCTGCGCGCCGTGGTCACCTGGACCTGCGCCGGCGCGGGCGTGGCGGCGCGCGCGCTTCGATTCGAGCTTGCGCCGGGCACGCGCATCCTGGACCTGGGCTACCTGTCGAGTGGGTTCCGCGGCACGCTGGCGCTGGGCCGCAGGCCCGGGTCGGCCCTGCCCACCCTGGACACCCACTTCTTCGAATTCGTGGAACGCGGGCGCTGGGAGCGCAAGGAGCCGGTCTATCTCACGCTCGACCAGCTCGAAAAGGGCGCCGACTACTACGTGATCGTGACCACGCCCTCCGGGCTGTACCGCTACTTCATCAACGAGCTGGTGCGGGTGAGCGGGCGCCTGCATCGCGCGCCGCTGCTTCGCTTCCTGCAGAAGGGAAGCGGCGTGACCAGCATCACCGGCGAGAAGCTCTGCGAGTGGCAGGTGCTCGAAGCGGTGGCGGCTGGCGTCTCACGCTGCGGCTGCGATGCGCGCTTCGTCCTGATGCTCGCCGACGAAGCGGCGCGCCGTTACCGGCTGTACGTCGAACCGGTAGCGGCGCCGCCGTGCGAGGCGCAACGGCTCGCCCTGCACGTGGAGGAAAAGCTGCGCCAGCTCAACCCGGGATACCGCGCCAGCCGGACAGGCGAGCGGCTCGCGCCACTGGCGGCCGCCTGGCTGCGAGCGCACGCCGGTGACTCCTACGGGGCGCATCGGGTCGTCCGGGGGCAGCGCGAAGGCCGGTTCCAGAGCGGTGCGCTCGGTTACGCGCGGCAGTGCGACTTCCCGCTGGACGCCTGGGTCGAAGGAACGCGGCCGTGAAAGTCGCGGCGATACAGGCGTTCCCGCAATGCCGCCCGAACCGCCGGCGGCGCGGGAAAGCGGCTTCGGGACGCATCGGGGCGACGTGCGACGCAGTCGAACCACCTCTCGGGTTCTGCTCCGGCGGCGCGCTCGACGCCGGCGCGCTCGCCCTCGGCGCCCCCGGCGCGGCGCGCGTGTTCGGGCACCGGCGCGTCTAGCCGGGGCTCAGCAACAGATTGCCGTAGGCATCGACTTCGCAGCCGTACCCGGGCGGCACCAGCGCCGTGGTCGTCTTGTCGTCGACCAGCGCCGGTCCGGAGATCGCGTGGCCGGGTGCGAGGCGGTCCCAGTCGTATACCGGGGTCTGCACCGGCTCGGGGGTGCCGTCGAACAGGCACAGCCGCGAACCGCGGCGGGCCGACTCCACGGACTGCGAAGCGCGAGCGCTGGCCGCCAGCTTCACGGTCTGCCGCAGCGCGGTCACCTTGAGATGGAAGGTGTGGAATTCCGCGGCGCGCCAGGGCATCGAGTACGTATACATCTTCCCGTAGCGGTCGTGGAAGTTCCGCAGCAGAACGCCGAGGCTGTCCGCGTCGAGACCTTCGCCCGGCAGGTCGATTTCGATCTCGTGAAACTGACCGACGTAACGCATCTCCACGGTGCGCTGGAAGGCCATCTGCGAGGCGGGAATCCCGAGGCGCGAAAAGTCCTCGCGGGCCTGCTTCTCCATGTCCCGGTACAGGCTGCCGATCTCCTCGAAGTTCAACTGGCTCTGCGTGCGGAAGCAGGAGCGCGCGTACTCCAGCCCGAGTTCCTTGGCGAACATGCCGAAGGCGCTCATCAAGGCGGCCACCCGCGGCACGATCACCAGGGGGATCGAGAGCTGGCGGGCGATCGCCGCTGCGTGGATACCCCCCGCTCCGCCGCCGGCGACCATGGCGAAATCGCGAACGTCGTGCCCCTGCTTGGTGCAGACCTCGGTGATCAGATTCGCCATCACGGTGTTGATGCTGGTGTAGATCGCCTGGGCGGTGCGGTGGAGGTCCATACCGAGCGGGCGTCCCGCGCGCGCCACGGCCTCGCTGGAACGCTCGATGTCCAGCTTGATGTCGCCGCCGAGGAAATAGTCGGCCGCGATATAGCCCAGCACGAGGTCGGCGTCCGTGACCGCCGCCTGCTCGCCTTTGCCGTACGCCGCCGGTCCCGGATCGGCGCCCGCACTCTGAGGACCGACGCGAAGCAGCCCGAGGGTGTCCACCCACGCGAGCGAGCCGCCTCCGGCGCCGACCGAGGGCACGTCGACCATCTTGATCGCCACGCGGTGCTCGCCGACCCACGAATCGGTCGTCGTCGGGATCTGACCGTCCTTGATCACGCAGACGTCGAAGCTCGTGCCGCCCATGTCCACCGACAGGAGGTTCCTGCGCTCGTGCAGGCCCCCGAGGTACAGGGCGGCCGAGGGCGCGGCGGCCGGACCGGAGTTGAGCAGGTACACGGCGCGATCGACGCAAGCGTCCACCACCTGCACCAGTCCGTTGGCGAGCATCATCAACAGCCGGCCCCGGAAGCCGCGCTCGGCGAGGTTGTCCTGAAGCTTGCGCACGTAGCGGGTCACGGCCGGACCGATGTAGGCGCTGACCGCCGCGGTGGAAAAGCGCTCGAATTCGCGCCACACCGGCAGGGTCTCGTGCGAGGTCGCCACGTAGGCCTGCGGCGCCATCTCCTGGACGATGCGCTTCGCTTCGAGCTCGTTGCGGCCGTTGGCGTAGGCGTGCAGGAAACACACGGCGATGGCGGTGCAGCCCTCGTCGAGGAGCCTGTGCGCCTTGGCGCGCAGGTCGCCTTCGTTCAGCGGTGTAAGGATGGTTCCGTCGTAGAGCGTGCGCTCCTCGACTCCCAATCGGAGGTAGCGCGGCACCAGCGGCTTGTAGGGCGGTATGAACACATCGAACATGGACCCGTGCAGGTTCTTGATGCCGCGGCGCATCTCGATGGAGTCGCGGAACCCCTGGGTGGTCAGCAGCCCGACCTTGGCGCCGCG
>JADLDQ010000160.1 GCA_020846575.1 Burkholderiales bacterium | reverse complement strand
GTCCCAGGGGAATGTTCAGCCGCCGCACCACCGCATGCGCGAGCAGCGGATTCGCGTTCCCGGTGAACACCATCAGGCTTTCGTATGCCACGACCAGCGCGCTCCGCCGCGCGATGCGGGCTAGGCCCGCGTGCGCCCCACCGGTCCGAGCAGCCGCGACCGGACCCTCGTGCGCGGGCGAGGTTGGCTGGGGAGGTAGGATTCGAACCTACGCATGTCGGAATCAAAATCCGATGCCTTAACCAACTTGGCGACTCCCCAATCCGGAACGTTTCCCAGACCCCGCGACCGCCCCGCACCGCGCCCGCGACCGGCTGCGCGCCCGATGCACCCTCGCGCGACCCCAGACCACCCTTCACCCGCCGCCGCGTTCGAGCCCTCGCGTCATCCTCCATCCGCGAATCCAGCCAGCGGGTGCGCATCCAGGCCCGGCACCACGCGGCCCTGCACGCCGGCCGGCATTTTATTCAGGATCGAGCGCGCCTGCGCCTCCGCGTCGAAACGCGCGAAAACGCAACAACCCGAGCCGCTCATGCGCGCCGGCGCATGCTCCGCGAGCCAGGCGAGGTGCGCTGCAACAACCGGGTAACTGCGGGTCACGAGCGGCTCCAGGTCGTTGCGCCCGAAGCCTTCGGAAAAGCTTGATATTGTGATGATTTTCGTATTTCTTGTCAAATCAGGGGCAGCGAAGATCGCGCGCGTCGGAACGTGGACCGGCGGCACCAGGACGAGGTACCAGGACGGCGCCAGCACCAGCGGGGTGAGGCGCTCGCCGATTCCCTCCCCGAAGGCGTTGCGCCCGCAAAGAAAGAAGGGCACGTCGGCGCCCAGCGCGAGCGCTGCGGCCGAAAGTGCAGGCCGCGAGAGATCCAGGCCCCAGAGCCGGTTGAGGGCGATGAGGGTGGTCGCGGCATCCGAGCTGCCGCCGCCCAGGCCGCCGCCTACCGGGATCGACTTGTCGAGGTGAATGTCCACGCCGCGCTCGCATCCGGTCAGCGATTGCAGCAGGCGCGCCGCGCGTACCGAAAGCTCCTCGCCCTCGGCGAGTCCTGCGGGCGCTCGCGCGAGGTGCACGCGCGCGTCCCGTCTCGTCTCGAACCGGAGCCGGTCGAACCAGCCGATGAGGCGAAATGCCGTCTGCAGCAGATGGTAGCCGTCCGGCCTGCGCCCGACCACGTGCAGGAAGAGGTTGAGCTTCGCGGGCGCGCTCCATTCCCGGTCCCACTCGGGCGCTCCGGGGTTCACCCCGCGCCCTCCTGCCAGGTCTCGATCACGAGCCGGATCTCCAGGTCCGGCCGCAGCAGGCGCACGCGCTCGGGCCGACCTTCCCGCCAGGTCTCGATCTCGATCGTCCAACCGTCCTGTTCGATGCCCGAGACCCGGCCGGCCGCATCGCGCCGGATCGCGGCGGACCCCGCGGGGCGCACGAACCCGCGCAGCCACTGCGGAAGCCCGGACAGGGGCAGGCGCCAACCCAGAATCTGTTCGGTCAGGGATTCGGCATCCGAGGCGCTGAACACGCGTCCATCGGAGAGCCGCAGCCTGACCTCGCCCGCCTCGCGCGAGAGGCGCGCGAGGCCCTGCCCGAGCGGGCTGCTGAGCAGCAGCTCGTCGCTGCGCTCGCTGTGCTGCCAGCTCACACGCCCGCTCGAGGCGTCGTTGCCGTACTTCACCGCGACGCGACCGGTCATCTCGAAACCGCCCGGGCCGGGGCCGGCGGCGGGCATGGTGCCCAGCTGCGCGCAGCCCGCGATCGTCACGGCAAGGAGCAGGGCCGGCAGCACCCGCCGGAGATCGAATCGGGCAGCGGTCAATCCACCGGCGCGACGCCGGCGACTACTTCCTGAAGCGCTGGATGGTCTTCTGCAGAGTCTCGTTGTCGGGGTCCTTCTCGATGACGCTGCGCCACACCTTCTCGGCCTCCTGGCGATCCCCGCTCACCCACAGCACTTCGCCCAGGTGGGCGCCGATCTCGGTGTCGGGGCGCTCGGCGAACGCCTTGCGCAGGTAGGTGAGCGACCCCGCCACGTCCCCCATCCGGTACAGCACCCAGCCCATGCTGTCGACGATGAAGGCGTCGTCGGGCGCGAGCTTCAGGGCCTTTTCGATCAGGTCCCGCGCCTCGGGCAAGCGCAGGTTGCGATCGGCGAGCGAATAGCCCAGTGCGTTGTACGCATGGGCGTGGTCGGGCCGCAGCCCGATAAGTCGGCGCAGGCTCGTCTCCAGAATGTCCACGCGGTCGATGCGCTCGGCGACCATCGCGTAGTCGTAGAGCAGCTCGGGATTGTCCGGGCGCGCTTCGAGCGCCTTGCCGAGCAGATCGAAGGCCTCGCGCGGCCGGTTGGCATCGCGCAGGACCTGCGACTCGGCCAGCACGAGCTGCACGCGTTGCGCCTCGTCCGAGGCCGCCACGCGCCGCAGGTGCGCGCGCGCGTCTTCGAGGTGACCTTCCTTGGCCAGCGTCCCGGCGTAGCGGATCTGCGCTGGAATGAACTGTTCGCCCTCTCCGACCTGCGCGTACCAGCGCCTCGCCTCTTCGAAGCGCTTTTGCGTCTCGAATACCTGCCCGAGGTACAGCCGGACCGTGTCCTTGTCGCGGTAGTCGAGATCCAGGAGCTTGCGCAGGTTCGCTTCCGCGACGGCATGGTCGTTCTGCTGCAGGGCGAGCAGCGCGACCGCGTAGACCACCTCCACGTTGGTCGGAAAGTCCGCCAGAAGGCGCTGGAACTGCGCGCGCGCATCGGGGAGCCGCTGCTCGGCGACCAGCGCACGCGCATACGCGAGGCGCACCTCGCGTGAATTGGGATACCGCTGCAGATGCCGCTCCAGGCGTTGCGCCGCCTCGCGCGCGGACTTCTTCTGCAGCAACTGCGCCTCGAAAACGACCGCCGGCTCCCACTCGGGGCGCAGCGCCTGTGCGCGGCGGACCTCCTCCAGGGCGAGGGTATCGTCGCCCGCCCGGGACGCAGCCTGGGCAACCGCGAAGTGCGCCTGGGGCAGGCGCGCGTGCTCGGCGCCAAGTTCCTGTATGGCCTTGAGCGCGCCGGTCTTGTCCTCGACGTTGGCGAGCATGGCGCTCAACTGCAGGAAGGCATCGCCGGGATTGGCGCCCTCGAAGGAGAGCAGCCGCTTGAGATGCGGAACCGCTTCGTCGAAGCGCGAGGCGCTCACCAGCAGGGTCGCCAGAAGCTGCAGCGCCCGCCGCGATCCCGGATCGGTCTCGTGCCAGATCCTGGCGGACTCGATGGCTGCGCCGGGCATGCGCGCCACCACCGCGATCTCGGTGGCGCGCCGCGCGATGCGCGGATCGCGCGTGCGCTTGGCGAGGTCGGCGTAGGCCTGCGCAGCCAGCCCGATGTTGCCGCGCTGCCCTGCGATCTCCGCGAGCAGGAACTGGTACAGGATCCCCTGGGTGAGTTCCTGGTTCGGCAGCACCGGCTGGGCATCGGGCGCCGCCGGAGAATCCGTGATCGAGGCGGTGGCGCTGCCTGTGCTGCTGGAGGCAGCGCCGGCGCGCTGCGCCTGCTGGGCGCAGCCTCCCAGAACGCCCGTCATGGCGGCCATCAGGCACAGCGCTCGTGCCATCACACCCGCTCTGGGCGCCACCCGGCTCATGACCGATCACCTCGAATTGAACGCGGCAGTTTAGGTATATTTGCAGGGCCGCACAATTTCGATACTCCCGCTGCGAAGCGACACACTTCGATAGAAACACGCCCGCCGGAGTACGCCCTCGCCGGGCGAGCCATGCCTGAACTGCCCGAAGTCGAGATCACCCGCCGCAGCATCGAGCCGAGGATCGCCGGCCGCACCATCACCTGCGTGACCGTGCGCGACCCGCGTTTGCGCTGGCCCGTCCCGGCGCGCCTGCCGCGGCTGCTGGCGGGTCGCACCGTTCAGCGCGTGGCGCGGCGCGCCAAGTACCTGCTGCTCGAATGCGACGGCGGGACGCTCATCCTGCACCTGGGAATGTCCGGCAGCCTGCGCATCCTGGAGCGGCAGCAGGACCCGGGCCGCCACGATCACCTCGACATAGCGTTCGGATCGCGGCTGTTGCGGTTGCGCGACCCGCGGCGCTTCGGCTCGGTGCTGTGGCACACGGGCGGCCCCGCGCAGCACCGGCTGCTGCGCGGCCTGGGCGTCGAGCCGCTGGAAGAGGCGTTCTGCGGCGATCTCGTGTACAGGCTGACCCGCGGGCGCCAGACCGCGATCAAGCCGTTCCTCATGAACCAGGCGATCGTGGTGGGCGTGGGCAACATCTACGCGAGCGAAAGCCTGTTCGGCGCGCGCATCGATCCGCGCACGCGCGCCGGCACGCTGGCGCGCACGCGCTGCGAGCGGCTCGCCGCGGCGGTCAAGGGCACCCTGAATCGTGCGCTCGCGGCCGGGGGAAGCACGCTGCGCGATTTCGCCGCCGCCGACGGGCGGCAGGGCTACTTCCAGCTGGAGACATTCGTCTACGGCCGCGCGGGCGAGCCCTGCCGCGTCTGCGGCGGCGCGGTGAGGGAAATCCGCCAGGGACAGCGTTCCACCTGCTTCTGCCCCGGCTGCCAGCGCTGACAAGCCTGGACTCAGTCGCGGTTCAACTGCCTGACCTTCTCGTCGATCCTGCGCCGCACTTCCGGGTGCACGAAAGGGCTCACGTCCCCCCCGAGCGTCGCGATCTCGCGCACGATGGTCGCCGAGACGAACATGTACTGCTCCGAGGGGGTGAGGAACATGGTCTCGGCCTCGGGGATCAGCCGGCGGTTCATGCCCGCCATCTGGAACTCGTACTCGAAGTCCGAAGCCGCCCTCAGCCCCCGCAGGATGACGCGTGCGCCCTGTTCCTTCACGAAATCGCGAAGCAGACCCGAGAATCCGCGCACTGTCACCCCCGGGCAGTCGCGCAGCATTTCGCTCGCCATTTCGATGCGTTCGGTGACGCTGAAGAACGGCTGCTTGCCGCGGCTGTCGGCCACGCCGACCACGACTTGAGCAAACAGCGACGAGGCCCGCCGCACCAGGTCCTCGTGCCCTCGCGTCATCGGATCGAAGGTTCCCGGATAGACGGCTTTGATCATGGCGAAATATCCTCTCCAGCGGCTTTTACGGCAGGCGGTCTCGGGGCCACGCCGATTCAAAGACCCGGGGCCGCAGCGCCGGCCTCGCCCCGCGGCGCGGGCCGCTCGCGCTCCAGCAGATGAAAGCACACCCGGCCTGCCCGCGACTGGCGCACCACCCGCCATCCCGGTCCGGGCACACAGGGGCGATCGCTCTCCAGGTAGACCCTGCCCGCGTGGGCAAGCTGCGCCGAAACCCTGTCGAGCAGATCCGGCGAGACGCCCTCCTTGTAGGGCGGGTCGAGGAAGATCACGTCGAACGGCCCGCCCGTTTCGCGGCGCAGGACTTCTAATGCATCGCAAGCTTCCACCCGCACGCTGGCGCCGCCGAGCAGGCGGGCGTTCGTCAGGAGCGCGGCGGCGGCTTCGGTTTGCGACTCGACCAGCACCACGCGTGCGGCGCCACGCGAGGCCGCTTCAAAGCCGAGCGCACCGGAGCCGGCGAACAGATCCAGGCAGGCAAGGCCGTCGAGGTCCTGGCCGAGCCAGTTGAACAAGGTCTCGCGCACGCGGTCCGGGGTGGGTCGCAGCGACGGCGAGCCGGGAAATCGGACAAGGCGGCTGCGCCAGGCGCCGCCGATGATGCGCACGGCGCTCGCGGCGCGTCGCGGCGCGCTCGAACCTGCACGGCGATGAATCCGAATCGCGGACATCCGGCGGGCATTCCGGTTCATGGCGACTGCTAGAATTCTCGCACCGCAAGGACGCTGCGGGCGAGGATGCTGCGGATGTCCTCGCGACGCGAAGCGAGCTGCAGGCCATGATTTCCCTCGACCGCCGGCGGGCTCGCACACGGCGCCTGCTCGAGGCGGACGCGCCGGCCGGCACCCGTCGCAACTCTTACAGGATTCGCCGTTCACCATGCTGGGAATGTTCAGGAAGTCCAAGTCCGAGGAACCGACTCCAGAGCGGTCTTCGCCCGGATGGTTTGCGCGACTCCAGGCCGGCCTCAAGAAGACCGGTTCCCGCCTGGAAGGGCTGTTCGGCGCGCGGCGCGTCGACGAGACTCTGTTCGCCGACCTGGAGGAGGCGCTGCTCGCGGCGGACGCCGGCATCGAGGCAAGCACTTTCCTGATCGAGCGCCTGCGCGAGCGCGCGCGCAAGGAGCGCATCGAGACTGCGGAAGAACTCAAGCAGGCACTGCGATCGCTGTTGGAGGAGGTGCTCCAGCCGCTGGAAAGCGAAGCCGTGATCGGCGAGGCTCGCCCCTTCGTGATCATGATCGCCGGGGTGAACGGCGCCGGCAAGACGACCTCGATCGGAAAGATCGCCAGCTATCTGCGCGCGCAGGGCCTGGGCGTGCTGCTCGCGGCCGGCGACACCTTCCGCGCGGCTGCGCGCGAGCAGTTGGAGGCCTGGGGCGAGCGCAACGTGTTCACGGTGATCTCCCAGCGGGAAGGCGATTCGGCGGCGGTGATCTTCGACGCCATCACCGCCGCGCGCGCGCGCGGGATCGACGTGGTGCTCGCCGACACCGCGGGCAGACTGCACACCCAGACGCACCTGATGGAAGAACTGAAGAAGGTCAAGCGGGTCGCCGCCAAGGCCGATCCCGCCGCGCCGCACGCCGTGTGGCTGGTCCTGGACGCCAATACCGGACAGCACGGGCTCGCGCCGTTCAGCGCGTTCGCCGATGCACTGCGATTGACGG
>JADLDQ010000450.1 GCA_020846575.1 Burkholderiales bacterium | reverse complement strand
TCTCGAGCTGGCTGTATCGCATCGCTCGCAACCAGATCGTTGATTTCTACCGTGCTCACCGCGAGCACACGGACCTGGACGAGGTCGAGCCGCTCCTCATTAGCGAGGACGCCACGGCCGAATCGCTGGATCTCAAGGCAGACGTCGCGCGCATCCGCGCCGCCATGCTCGAGCTCCGCGCTGACTACCAGGACGTCATCATTCTCAGGTTCATCGACGAACGCACGCTCGAGGAGGCCGCGCAGGCCCTCGATCGCAGCGTGGGCGCGACGAAGGTGCTCCAGCACCGCGCGCTCCGCAGCCTCCGCGCGCTCCTCGATGGCTCCGAGCCGTCACACACCGCATGACCGCCATGCAGAATCTCCCGCACATCCTCCGCAGCATGAAGCGTATCGCTCCCGATCGGGCCTACGCGTCTTGGTCGCGCGCCGAGGTGCTCGCCGCAGCCAGTCAGCGGCAGGCGCCGCGCATCACGCTCGCGACGCTGTTCCGGGGCGTCGGCGTGGCCGCCATGGCCACCCTCGCCTTCGTGGGCGGTCTCTCGCTCGTGCGCCTGACGCTCTCGGATCGCGATACGGGCGGCAGCGTCAACCAGCAGGCGCTCGCTGCCGAGGCCAAGGCGGTCGACTCCCAGCTCGCGCTCGCGGACGTGCAGAACCAGATTGTGGCCGCGGTCCCGCAGGGGGACAAGCAGCGCATCAGCTCCGCGGCGGCTAACGCTGCCAAGAGCGCCGCGGGCACCGCCGCCGATCCCGCCGTCGACCGTGCGCTCGAAGCGCTCGCCGAATAGCCATGAAGCAGTCCCGCCTCCTCGCCGTCGTCCTGGGCCTGACCGTCGCGTTCGGGTCGGCGACTCTCGTGCCTGCCAGCGCCGTCGCGCCGAAGGACGGCATCGCCAACTGCGATCTCGACGGGCTGCTCAAGCAGCTCGCCGCGGTCAAGCAGGACGGCACCACGACCTCTGACGACGTCGAGCTCGACCTGCGCAAGCAGATCCTCGTGCGTTCCATGGACTGCAACGCTCGCGAGGCAAGCTCGTTCGCCGATGTGATCGCGAACGTGGAGACCCAGTCGCGTGCCGGCATCAGCCTCAAGAAGCGCTATGAGTCCGGCCTGCGCGATGCGGCCAGCTTCGCCGCGAAGCAGAGCCGTGATGCCGCGAATCTCGCGACGGTTTCCGCTACCAAGGAGCTCGCCCAGTCGCTGAAGGTCTGGCGCATCGAGACCTACAACCCGCTGACCTGGGAAGCGGCTCAGCTGGTAATCCTGGACCGCAATCTTGATCTGGCCGACAGCGCCGCCGATCGCGTCGCGCAGCTGACATCGAGCCTCGATGCGGCGGGCGACGTGCAGGGGGCTGCCGAGGTGCGCGAGGAGGTCGGCCAGGCGGCGAGCTTGGTCAAGGACGCTACGGACAAGCTCAACGGGTCGCTGACGCAGCTGCGCG
>JADLDQ010000449.1 GCA_020846575.1 Burkholderiales bacterium | reverse complement strand
TTAGCCTGTGACCTGACAGCCATTCCCGCCGACGTGCGTGAAGAGCATGTCATCACAGCTCCGCAATTGTTCACGCTGGCGCAGGAAGTTCAGGAATTATCGAACGGCTTTGCCATCCGCTTTGTAAATGAACCGGGCAGGTTTATGGCGATTGCCAGATTCATCGAGAACGAACGGCTATGTTGTCCCTTCTTCAACTTTGGACTGGAAGTTGAACCGAACAGCGGACCGCTCTGGCTGCGGCTGACAGGCGGCGAGGGGGCCAAAGAGAATTTGCAAACAACGCTGTTCGAAAGTATCGAGGACAAAACCGCGCTCAAGCAGTTGATCCAAACGGGTGGAGATGCGCATCTGGATGAAGTGGTGTCTCAAACCCCGCTGCCATTATTGAGCGGCGTGCTTAAACGAACTTCGCCTGACCAGGCAGGGAACTGATGCTCGTATGCAAATCGATATTTACTATAGTTATGCCTGCCGAGAAAGTTATCTGGTCTATACCTGGCTGAATGCAGTGAAGAAAAATGGGCAACCTCTGGATATTACGTGGCGTCCTTTTGCGATTCAGATGGATGACCCGAATGAATATTGGAACCAACCGTGGTCTACAGCCAACTCAGAGTTGCGAGGCTTTATCGCTGCGGAAGCGGCTCGCCGGCAGGGTGCTGAGGCTTTCCTGCGTTTTCATGAGGCGCTCGAAGGCGCTGTGCATGAGCAGTTTCTAGAGTTGGGGGAAGAATCCACTCTAATTGCTGTAACTGAACAAGCGGGACTGGATATGGATCGTTTTCAAGCGGACTGGCATGACCCACAACTTGCACAAGCCGCAAAGCACAGTCACATGCAAGCTGTTGAACAATGGAAAGTTTTCGGTACACCAACGCTTGTTCTTGACAACAAGCACTCTATTCACCTTGAATTGAAAGAAAGTCCTGCAGAAGTGGATGCGCTTGAAACCTTTCAGGCGTTTGAAACCTTGGCATCACGATTGCCTTATAGTAGACAACTGAGGCTCACTGATTAGGTATTATAAAAATGACCCCGCGAATGCAGGGTCATTTTTATAGGTTTTCTTCAGGACTTGTGTTTCAGTAGTCTCGCTGAATTTCCCATGATGCCGATATCGGGCAGGGACTGCGCGGCGGCGGCAAGGACAGGTGGTAGGAAGCCAAATGCGGCAAGAGTCAGCCCGATGATGTTATAGGCGGTCGTAAACAACAGGTTTGTTTTCACAACACGCATGGTCCGTTGGGCGATCTTCAAAACATCAGGC
>JADLDQ010000159.1 GCA_020846575.1 Burkholderiales bacterium | reverse complement strand
TCAAGGGCCGCGCCAATTACGTCTGCCACTACCACCTGGAGCGCAACCTGAAGGAAGGCAGGCTGGGCGCCCGGGAGGAGGCCGCGCACCTGCATGCCATCGCGCGCTTCGCCGAGCGCACCCGTACCGGGGACCGTGCCGAACTGGCCGGCGTGCCCGAGACCTCGCCGGCCTGGTCGCTCGCGATATCGACGCGGGAGAACTGTCTCGGGCAATCCTGCCCCGAGCAGGAGCGCTGTTTCGTGATGGCGGCAAGACGCGCCGCGCTGGCGGCCGAGGTGGTGGTGGTCAACCACCATCTGTTGTTCGCCGACATCGCGCTGCGGGAGGAGGGTACGGCCGAGCTTCTGCCGGCCTGCAACACGGTGATCATCGACGAAGCGCATCAGCTTCCGGACACGGCGACGACCTTCTTCGGGGACTCGATCACCAGCGGGCAACTGCTGGACCTCGCGCGCGACGCTCGCGTAGCGCTCGCAACCGGCGCGCCGGACATGCCGGACCTGGCGATCCTCGCGAACGGGTTGGAAAAGGCGGCGCGCGAGCTGCGCCTTGCGGCGGGGCGCGCGCCCGGTCGCTATCCGGGCGCCGCGTTCCTGGCCGAGGCCGGCTTCGAGCGGGCCCTGAAAGATTCCCGCAACGCCCTGGAAGCGCTCGCGGTTGGACTCGAAGCGGCCGCCGGGCGCGACGAGGGCCTGGAACGCTGCCATGAGCGCGCGCAGCAGGCCATGGGGCGGCTCGATCGCTGGACGGGCGCGGACAGCGCCGAGCGGGTGCGCTGGGTCGAGGTGTTCGGCCAGTCGCTCGCGCTGCACGACTCTCCGCTGTCGGTGGCGGATGCGTTCCGCAGGCAGGTCGAAGGCCGCCCGCGGGCGTGGATCTTCACCTCCGCGACGCTCTCGGTGGGCGGAGACTTCTCGCACTACCTGCAAGCGCTCGGCCTGGAAGGCGCGCAGACCGGCTGCTGGGGCAGCCCGTTCGATTACGCCAGCCACGCCCGAGTCTACGTGCCGCGCGGGCTGCCCCTTCCGGGCAGCGGCGATCACACCCTCGCGGTGGTCGAGGCCGCCCTGCCGCTGGTACGCGCGGCGGGCGGCGCCGCGTTCCTGCTGTTTACCACGCTGCGGGCCATGCGCCTGGCGCACGACAGGATCGCGCAGGCCTTCGCCGGCGCGGCGCAGGGATTTCCGCTGCTGGTCCAGGGCGAAGCGCCGCGCAACGAACTGCTGGAGCGATTCCGCCGCCTGGGAAACGCCGTGCTGCTCGCCAGCGCGAGCTTCTGGGAAGGCGTGGACGTGCGCGGCGAGGCGCTCAAGCTGGTGGTGATCGACAAGCTGCCGTTCGCGCCACCCGACGATCCGGTGATGCAGGAGCGCCTGAAGGCGATCGCGCGCGCCGGACGTAACGCCTTCATGGAATACCAGCTGCCCCAGGCGGTCATCGCCCTCAAGCAGGGCGCCGGCCGCCTGATCCGCGACTCGGAGGATCGCGGGGTGCTCATGATCGGCGACCCGCGCCTGCTGTCGAAGGCCTACGGCCGCCGCATGCTGGCGAGCCTGCCGCCGATGGGGCTCACCCGTGACGAGGAGGAAGCGCTGAGGTTCCTGCGAGGCACCGGACCCGGCTGAACGCGAGGCGAGAGCGCGGCGCCGGGGCGCTGCGTCAGAAAACCTTCCACCAGGGCGCCTTGCGACTCACCGGACCCTTGAAGTAGGCGCTGTCCGGGAAGTTGGCGCGCATCACGCGCTCGGTGTCGTCGCGCAGGCTCGTCATGCCCATGGCCTCGTACGCCTTCATCAGGATGAACAGCGCCTCTTCCAGCGCCGGCGCCTGCGGAAACTCCTTGAGCGCGTGCTGCGCCCGGTTCGCGGCGGCGACGTACGCTCCCCTGGCGAGGTAGTAGCGTGCAACATGCACCTCGTGCGAGGCCAGCGCGTTGACGAGATAGTTCATGCGCTGGATCGCATCCGGCGTGTACTTGCTCTGCGGAAAGCGCTTGGCGAGCTCCTTGAAGGCCTCGAAGGAATCGCGCGCCGCCTTGGGATCGCGTTCCGTCGGATCCTGATCGCCGAGTCTGCCGAGCAGGCCCTGGTCCTCGTTGAACCAGATGATGCCCTTCAGGAAGTAGGCGTAGTCGACGCTCGGGTGGTTGGGGTGGAGCTTGATGAAACGATCGGCCGCGGCCCCCGCCCCGGCGAGATCGTTGTCCTTGAACAGCGCGTACGCGAGCTCGATCTGTGCCTGCTGCGCGTAGCGCCCGTAGGGAAAGCGCGCCTCGAGCTTTTCGTAGAGCTTGATGGCGTTCTGGTAGTTGCCGCCGCCCAGCTCTTCCTTCGCCTCGGCGTACAGGCGCTGCGCGGACCAGCCGACGGTCGGATCGTCGGCGCTCAGGCCGCAGCCGCCCAACAGCGCCAGGCAGAGAATCGCTACACTTCTTCGCATGTTGACGAACGACGCAGCGGTGAACACGGAGGCGAATTATAGCGCCGGGAGTGACTCCGATCCCGGCCCCGGGCGAGTATCGGGCCAGGTGCCGGCGGACTGCGCCGGGATGCGCGTGGACCGTGCGCTCGCGCGCATGTTCCCGGAGCACTCGCGCAGCCGGCTTGCCCGATGGCTGCGCGCGGGCGAGATCCGCGTCGCCGGGCGCAGCCCCGAGCCCGACCAGAAGGTCTGGGGCGGCGAAACCGTCGAGCTGCGGTTGCGCGCGGATGCGCGCGCCGCGCCGCCGGCGGCCGAGTGCATCGCGCTGGAGGTGATCCACGAGGACGACTGGGTGCTGGTGGTGAACAAGCCGGCCGGCCTGGTGGTGCATCCCGGCAGCGGCAACTGGAGCGGCACGATGCTCAACGCGCTGCTGCACCATGCGGCCTGCCTCGCGGCGGTGCCCCGCGCCGGCATCGTGCACCGGCTCGACAAGGACACCAGCGGGCTGCTGGTGGTGGCGAAGACGCTCGCCGCGCAGACTTCGCTCGTGCGCCAGCTTCAGGCGCGCAGCGTGCTGCGCGGCTACCTGGCGCTGGCGTACGGCCGGGTCGCGTCGGACGGCAGCATCGAGGCGCCGATCGGCCGCGATCCCCGGGTGCGCACCCGAATGGGGGTGCTCGCTTCGGGCAAGCCCGCGCTCACGCGCTATCGGGTTCTGCGGCGATTCGAGGGCGCGACGCTGCTCGAATGCCGCCTTGCCACCGGACGCACTCACCAGATCAGGGTCCACCTGCACTCGATCGGCCACCCGCTGGTCGGCGACCCGGTCTACCGCACGGCGCACTCCGCTGCAAGCCGCGCGGATCTCGGGCGCATGATCCGCCGCCAGTGCCTGCACGCGGCGCGCCTCGCGTTCGAGCATCCGCAAAGCGGTGAGCGCTGCGGGTTCGAGGCGCCTGTCCCGCAGGACATGCGCTCGCTCCTGGATTCGCTGCGCGCGGCGCCGGGACCGACGCCCCCGGATGCGCAGGAGGCGGCGTGGATCTGATCCGGCCCGACTGGCCCGCGCCGGCGCGCGTGAAGGCCCTGATCACCACCCGCGCGGGCGGTTCGAGCCTCGCACCCTACGACACTTTCAATCTCGGGCTGCACGTGGGCGACCAGACCGAGCGTGTGCTTCGCAACCGCGCCGCACTTCGGCAAAGGCTGCCCGCCGAGCCGTGCTGGATGCGCCAGGTGCACGGGACGGCGGTCGCGGACGCCGATGCATCCCCGCCGGAGCCCGAATGCGATGCGGCGGTGTCGTACGCCGCGGGCAGGGTGCTGGCAGTGCTCAGCGCCGACTGCCTGCCGGTGCTGCTGTGCGACCGGCAAGGGACCGCCGTGGCGGTCGCGCATGCCGGCTGGCGCGGTCTGGCCGCGGGTGTTCTGGAGGCCACGGTTTCGCGTCTGGGGTTGGCGCCTTGCGCGCTGCTGGCGTTTCTCGGTCCGGCCATCGGGCCCGGCGCCTACGAGGTGCGCGACGACGTGCGCGACGCCTTCGTCGCCGGCGACCCCGAGGCTGCAGGGGCGTTCAGGCCGGCGCGCCAGGGCCGCTACCTGGCAGACCTGTATGCACTGGCCCGCCGCCGCCTGGCGAACCTCGGGCTGGAGGCGGTCTACGGCGGTCGCTGCTGCACCTACTCCGAGCCGGCGCGGTTCTTTTCCTACCGGCGCGATGGCGCCACCGGGCGCTTCGCGAGCCTGGTCTGGCTGGCGTCCTGAACGCTCAGGTGCGCTGCGCGCGTCGCAGCGACGATGTGACCTCCGCGCTTTTTCGGCTTGCGCAGGATGCGCGTGCGGCATGGTGAGGATCGGCGTCGACATCGGAGGCACCAAGATCGAGATCATCGCCCTGGGCGACGAGGGCCGGGTTCTGCTGCGCCGGCGGATCGACACGCCCCCTTCGGATTACGGCGCGCTGATCGCCTCGGTCGCGGCGCTGGTGCTCTCGGCCGAGCGGGAGCTGGGCGAGAGCGGCACCGTGGGCGTGGGCCCGCCCGGCTCGCCGTCGCGCGTGACCGGATTCATGCGCAACTCCAACAGCCCGCATCTGAACGGCCGGCCCCTGTTGCGGGATCTCGAACGCGCGCTGGCGCGCGAGGTCCGCATCGAGAACGACGCCAACTGTTTCGCGCTGTCCGAGGCGAGCGACGGAGCGGGCGCCGGCGCCGAGGTGGTGTTCGGGGTCATCCTCGGCACGGGCGTGGGCGCGGGCGTCGTCGCCGGCGGAAGGCTGCTGCGCGGGGTGAACGGCATCGCCGGCGAGTGGGGACACAACCCGCTGCCGGCGCTGCAAGCCGAGGATCTGCCCCTGCCGCAGTGCTACTGCGGTCGCAGGGGTTGCGTCGAGACCTACCTCTCGGGTCCCGCGCTCGCGCGCGACTTCGCCTCGGGGAGGCCCCACGGCCTGGATGCGCGTGGGATCGCGGCCGCGGCCGCCGGCGGGGACCGCGGCGCGGCACAAGCGCTGGAGCGCTACGCGCGGCGGCTCGCGCGCTCGCTCGCCGTGGTTGTCAACATCCTCGACCCGGACGTGATCGTCCTGGGCGGCGGCATGTCCAACCTCGCCATGCTGTACGAGCGGCTGCCCGCACTGTGGCAGGCGCACGTGTTCTCTGACCGGGAGGACACGCGCCTCGCGAGGAACCGCCACGGCGACTCGAGCGGGGTGCGCGGCGCGGCGTGGTTATGGGAACTTCCCGCGGCGGTCCCGCCGCAGCACGGTGGCCGCTCTTGAGGCGGCGGGCGCGCGGCCGTCCCACGCTTGGGCCGATCAGCCGGCCGCGAGCAATGCGACGAGTTGTTCCTGCACCGGCCGCGGCAGCCGCCCGCGCGGCCTGCGCGCATGGTAGGCGCCCTGGGCGTCGAGCTCCCAGGACTGGCTGTTGTCGGCAAGCGGCATCTTGAGGCCCTCGCGGATGACGCGGTTCTTGACCCGGCGGTCCAGCACCGGGATGCACAGCTCGATGCGGCCGAAGAAATTGCGCCCCATCCAGTCGGCGCTCGAAAGGTAGACGTCCTCCGCGCCGTCGTTGCTGAAGTAGAAGATGCGGTGGTGCTCGAGAAAGCGGCCGATGATGGAGCGCACGCGGATGTTCTCCGACAGCCCGGCGATACCGGGACGCAGCGCGCACACGCCGCGCACGATGAGATCGACCTTCACCCCGGCCTGGGAGGCGGCGTACAGCGCCTCGATCACCCTCGATTCCAGCAGCGCATTCATCTTCGCCATGATGTGCGCCGGCCTGCCTTCGCGCGCGATCCGTGTCTCGCGCTGGATCGCCTCCACGATCTTCGCGTGCAGGGTGAACGGCGATACCCACAGGTGGTGCATCGTGCTCGGGCGCCCGAGCCCGGTCAGCTGCTTGAACACCTCGTTCGCGTCCTCGCACATCTCCGGGTTGGCGGTGAACAGCCCGAAATCGGTGTACTGGCGGGCGGTGCGCGGATGGTAGTTGCCGGTGGACAGGTGCAGGTAACGACGCAGGCGGCCCTGCTCGCGCCGCACCACCAGGAGCATCTTGGCGTGCGTCTTGTGCCCCACCACGCCGTAGACCACGTGGGCGCCCACCTCCTCGAGCTTCGATGCCCAGGCGAGGTTCGCCTCCTCGTCGAAGCGCGCCAGCAGCTCCAGGACGACGGTGACCTCCTTGCCGCGCCGGGCCGCGTCGATCAGATACTGCATCAGGACCGAGTCCGTGCCGGTGCGATATACCGTCTGCTTGATGGCGAGCACGTCCGGATCCTCAACCGCTCTTTCCAGCAGTTCGATGACCGGGTTGAACGACTGGTAGGGCAGGTGCAGCAACAGGTCGCCGCTGCGGATCGTCTGGAACAGGTCCGCCTGCGCGCGCAGCTCCCTGGGCAGCCCCGGCTGGAAGGGTGGGAACTTCAGCCGCGGCGCATCGACCAGGTCCGGCAACTGCAGCAGCCACACCAGGTTCACCGGGCCGTCCACCCGGTACAGGTCCGGCGCGGCGAGCTGAAAGTGAGACAGCAGGAAGCCCTCCAGCTCCGCGGGGCAACCCTGGGCCACCTCCAGGCGCACGGAGTCGCCGAAGTGCCGCTGCGGCAGTTCGCCCTGCAAGGCCATGCGCAGGTCCTGGATCTCCTCCTCCTCCAGGAACAGCTCGGAATTGCGCGTGACGCGGAACGGGTAGGAGCCGCGCACCGTCATGCCCTGGAACAGCGCGCCGACGAAGGCCTGCAGCACCGAGCCGAGCAGCACGAAGTGAAACCCGCTCCCGCTCAGCTCCGGGGGCAGGCGGATGATCCGGGGCAGCAGGCGCGGCGCCTGGACCACGGCGATGCCCGAGCTGCGCCCGAAGGAATCCTGGCCGTCGAGCTGCAGCGCGAAGTTGAGACTCGTGTTGAGGACGCGTGGAAACGGGTGAGACGGATCCAGGCCGATCGGCGTGAGCACCGGAATCATCTCGCGCATGAAGTAATCGTGCAGCCACTGCCGCTGCTCGCGCGTCCAGTCCGTCTGCTGCAGAAGGCGGATGCCCTCGGCCGCCAGCTCGGGCACGATCTCGCGGTTGAGCAGCCGGTACTGCTCGGCCACCAGCGCGTGCGCCTGTTCGCTGACGGCAAGGAACACCTCTTCGGGGCGCCCTTCGCCCGCCCTCGGCAGGCTGTCGCCGGCCTTGATGCGCTCCTTCAGCTCGGCGACGCGGATCTCGAAGAACTCGTCCAGGTTGGATGAGACGATGCACAGGAAGCGCAGGCGCTCCAGCAGCGGCACGCGCCGGTCCCTCGCCTGGGCGAGCACCCGCGAGTCGAATGCGAGCGTGCCGAGTTCGCGGGAGAGGAAGCGTTCCGTTCCCTGGCGTGTCTGTCTCGATCTCTGCAGCATGAGAGCCGGGTGCGGTCAGTCCATGGCATCGGCGCTCGATCCGCCCGGGGCGCGCCGCGGCTGCGTCGCGGGTGCGGCAGCCGGCATGAGGATGCCATGGGGCGGTTGCGTCAATGTTACACCGATCGCTGCAGCACGGCGCCGGGACAGCGGCGCAGCGGCCGGCGCAGCGCCCTGTGGACCTGCGCGCGCAATCCGATATTGCGGCAGGGGGCTCTCGATGCTATTTTTCTATGGACGTGGCCAAGGAAAACATCGGCAGGCACGAAATCCTCGCAGCGGTCGATCTGGGATCGAACAGCTTCCATCTCCAGATCGCTCGGGTCGTCGACGACCAGATCTATCTCCTGGATGCGCTCAGGGAGCCCGTGCGGCTCGGCGCGGGGCTGACCCGGGACAGGCGCCTGGAGCGGGCGACGCAGCTGCGCGCGCTGGAGGCGTTGCGCCGCTTCGGCGAGCGGCTGCGCGGCCTGCCGCGGAGCGGGGTGCGCGCGGTGGGCACCAACGCGCTGCGCGTCGCGCGCAACAGCGGCGCGTTTCTGGACGAAGCCGAGGAGGTGCTGGGCCACCCGGTGGAGGTGATCTTCGGGCGTGAAGAAGCGCGCCTGATCTACCTGGGCGTGGCGCACGCGCTGCCGCGCTCGCTCGAGCGCCGCCTGGTGGTGGATATCGGCGGCGGCTCGACGGAATTCATCGTCGGCGCCGGACTGGAACCGCAGCTGATGGAATCGGCCCCGATGGGGTGCGTCAGCTACAGCCTGCGCTACTTTCCCGACGGACGGCTGGAGAAGTCGTACTTCAGAAAGGCCGAGCTCGCCGCCGCGAACGAGATACAGCGTTTCCTGAGAGCCTATCGCCGGGCCGGCTGGTCGCAGGCGGTCGGCTCCTCCGGGACCGCGAGGGCGATCGCTTCCATTCTCGCCGAGTGCGGCTGGGGGGATCACGGCATCACCGCCTACGGACTGGAGAAACTGCGCGCGCAGCTCATCAAGGCGCGCGCGATCGACCGCATCGACCTGCCGGGGATGCGCGAGGACCGCCGGCCGGTCCTCGTCGGCGGGGTCGCCATCCTGGCTGCCGTGTTCGCCGAACTGGGGATCGAGCGCATGGAGGCGTGCGATGCGTCGCTGCGCCAGGGCGTGCTCCACGACCTGCTCGGCCGGGTCAGGCACGAGGACCCCCGCAAGGCAACGGTGGGCCACTTCCAGAGGCGCTACCACGTCGATCTTGCACAGGCCGAGCGCGTGCGTGCGCTGGCGCTGGCGATCCTCGCCCAGCTGTGCTCGCCGCTGGCCGAGGCGGACGCCGCCCTGCTCGGCTGGGCGGCGGCGCTGCATGAAATCGGTATCTCCATCGCGCACGCGGGCTACCACAAGCACTCGGCCTACGTTCTTTCCCAGGCCGACATGCCCGGTTTCTCGCAGCGCGAGCAGGCGCGTCTCGCGCGCGTGGTGCTCGCGCACCGCGGCAAGCTCTCCAAGACGGAGCTCGAGGAGCTGCTGCTGGACAGCGCCGACTGGCCGATGATTTTCGCGCTGCGCATGGCCGCGCTCTTCTACCGCAGCCGCAGCGACATCGGGTTGCCTTGCCTCGCCTGCCGCCGCGCGGGCGCGGAATACCAGCTCGGGGTCCCGGAATCGTGGCTCGCGGACCACCCGCTCACCGAGGCGGCGCTCGATGCCGAGTCCGAGGAGTGGCGCGCCCTGGGGTGCCGGCTCAGCGTGCGGCGGACTCCGGAAGAAGCGCTGCGCGCGGCCGGATAGGCGCGGCCCGATCCGCTCCCGCCCGGGCGCGGTTCAGGTGAGCGCCGGGGGTATCACCGCGCGCAGTTCGACACCCTCGCCGCGCCGCGAGATCCACCACACCGCGCCCTTCTTCATCGGCCAGTCCTGCGCCTTTCCGCAGAGCAGGGCCGCGGCGGTCTGGCCCAGAGCCGGTTGATGACCGACGAGGACCACGGCGCCGCCGGCTCTGGTGTCCCAGTCGGCGGCTCCCAGGATGTCGGCGGGCCTCGCCCCGACGGCGATGCGCGGGTCGGTGCGGCAATTTGCGTTCAGGGCGCGGGCGGTCTGCTGGGCGCGGATGGCCGGGCTCGCGATCAGGCGGTAGTTCTTCGGCAGGCGGGCGGCGAGCCAGCGCGCCATGCGCTCGGCCTGCTTTTCGCCGCGCTCGGTGAGCCGGCGCGCCGCGTCCGGCGCGCCGTCCTCTGCCTCCGCGTGGCGCCAGAGGATCAACTCGAACCCCTCGCCGGGGCTCATGACGACCGGGACGCGGGCGCCGCTAGGCCGGGCTCGGGCGCTGCCCGCTCGGACGAGTGCCGCAGCCCGCGCGGGGATGAAATACCCGGGATCACGAGCGGCCGGACTGGCGGTGCGGGCAGTCCGGCTTGGAACAGTCGGCGTAGAGATACAGGGAGTGTTCGCGGATGGTGAAGCCGCGGTCCTTGGCGATGCGCCCCTGGCGCTTCTCGATCTCGGCGTCCAGGAATTCCTCGACGCGACCGCACTGCAGGCAGACCAGGTGGTCGTGGTGCCCGCCCTCGTCGAGTTCGAACACCGCCTTGCCCGATTCGAAGTGGTGCCGCCTGAGGATGTGAGCCTGCTCGAACTGGGTGAGCACCCGGTAGACCGTGGCGAGCCCGATGTCCATACCCTCGGACATGAGGGTCCGATACACGTCCTCGGCCGACAGATGGCGAACCGTGCTCGATTCGAACAGATGGAGGATCTTCAGGCGCGGCGCTGTGGCCTTGAGTCCGCGGGTCTTGAGTTCGGAAGGTTTGTCCACCGCGATCGTCCTGTGAGTCGTGGAGTCGTGAGCGTACACGCGCGGCCGGGCCTGCACGTTCCAGTCTCATATAGCGTTTGTCAGACTGACTGGATGCGCGGTTATCTCGATGAAAAAGACGCGGCCCGCGGCGCCGTTCGCCCCCGGCGGGGCCGCTCGTGCGCCCGCAACGGTCCTCACCCCGGCAGGGCGCTCTTCGCCCTGGGTGGCGCTGGCGGCCGGGGCTGCGCTCTCCGGCTGCGGCGGGATTCCGTCCCTGCCGGGGTTCACCCCGTACAAGATCGAGATCCAGCAGGGCAATTACGTCACTCAGGAGATGGTGTCGAGGCTCAAGGCCGGCATGACGCGCGACCAGGTCCGCTTCGCGCTCGGGACGCCGCTGGTGGCCGACATCTTCCATCCAGATCGCTGGGACTACGTGTTCGTGCGCCGCGCGGCGGGCGCGGGCCCGATGGAGCAGCGCCGCATCGCAGTCTTCTTCGAAGGCGACAGGCTGGTCCGCGTCGAAGGCGACGTCGTGGCGCAGCCGGCGCACAAGGCCGAGGAAGACCTGGGCGCGGGGCGCTGAGAACGGGGACAGGGGAGTGAATCTGGTCATCGCGGGAAGCGCCGGGCGCATGGGCCGCGCGCTGCTGGAGGCGGTGTTCGCCTGCGCCGATGCGCGGCTCGCCGGCGCTCTCGAGGTGGCCGGCAGCCCGGTCCTGGGCCGCGACGCGGGCGAGCTGGTCGGTGCGCCCTGCGGCATCGCCGTCTCCGCCGATTTCGAGGCGGTCATTCCACGAGGCGATTGCCTGGTCGATTTCACCCGGCCCGAGGGCACGCTCGCCCACCTGGAGGCGTGCGTGCGCGCCGGCCGGCGTGCGGTGATCGGCACCACCGGGTTCGACGCACCGCACAAGGCACGGATCGAGGCGGCGGCGCGAAGCATCCCGGTGGTCATGGCGCCCAATATGGCGGTCGGGGTGAACGTGCTCATCCACCTGGCCGGGCTGGCCGCCGGCATGCTGGGCGAAGGCTACGACGTGGAGATCGTCGAGGCGCATCACCGGCACAAGGTCGATGCGCCATCGGGCACCGCGCTGAAGCTGGGCGAGGTGGTGGCGCGGGCCCGGGGCCTCGACCTGCGCGCATGCGCGGTGCACGGCCGCAGCGGCGTGACCGGGGAACGCACCGCGGCAACCATCGGTTTTCACGCGCTGCGCGGCGGCGATATCGTGGGCGAGCACACGGCGATGTTCGCCGGCCCGGGTGAACGCGTGGAACTCACGGTGCGCTCCGCAAGCCGCATGACCTACGCGCTGGGGGCATTGCGCGCCTGCCGGTTTCTCATGAAGGCGCAGCCGGGCCTCTACGGCATGGAGGACGTGCTCGGGCTGAGAGCCTGAGGCGGCGGGGCGGAACGCCCGCGTGGCGTCCCCGCCGCGCGGTCCGCGGCGCATCCTGCGCTGCGGTATAATGCCGCACTGCCAATGACGGGACGGGCCCAGCCTGTCCCGTTGTCGCGTCTAGCCCTGCCGGAGACCGTCGTGTCAGTGCCGCCCGCCCTTCTCGCACTTGCCGATGGGACTGTGTTTCGGGGCAGCTCGATCGGCGCCGAGGGCCTGTCCGCCGGCGAGGTCGTCTTCAACACGGCCATCACCGGGTACCAGGAAATCCTGACCGACCCATCGTACTGCCGCCAGATCGTCGCGCTCACCTGTCCCCACGTCGGCAACACCGGCGTCAACCGCGAGGACGAGGAATCGCCGCGGATCCACGCCGCGGGCCTGGTGATCCGGGATCTTCCCGCCCGGGCCTCCAGTTGGCGCGCCGAGCAGTCGCTTTCGGTCTACCTGCGCGAACGCGGCGTCGTGGCCATCGCCGGCATCGACACGCGCAGGCTGACGCGCATCCTGCGCGAGCAGGGCGCGCAGAACGGTGCGCTGATGGCCGGCGAGGTGGACCCGGCGCGCGCGATCGAGGCGGCGCGGGCCTTTCCGGGCCTCGCCGGCATGGACCTCGCCAGGGTGGTCAGCACCGCCGAACCCTACGAGTGGACCGAGGGCTGCTGGGAACTGGGCAGGGGCTACCGCAGGGGGATCGATTTCAAGCACCACGTCGTAGCCTACGACTACGGCGTGAAGCGCAACATCCTGCGCATGCTCGCCGAGCGCGGCTGCCGGGTGAGCGTACTGCCGGCGCAGATGCCGGCGCGCGCGGCGCTGGCGCTCGCGCCCGACGGGGTGCTGCTGTCCAACGGCCCGGGCGATCCCGAGCCTTGCGACTATGCGATCGCGGCGATCGGCGAGATCCTCGATGCGAGTGAGATCCCGGTATTCGGCATCTGCCTGGGGCACCAGCTGCTCGCGCTCGCCTGCGGAGCGAAGACCGTGAAGATGAAGTTCGGCCATCACGGCGCGAACCACCCGGTGAAAGACCTGGAGACCGGTCGCGTCGCGATCACCAGCCAGAACCACGGCTTCGCGGTCGACGCCGGCACGCTGCCCGCCAAGCTGCGTCCGACCCACGTGTCGCTGTTCGACGGTTCGCTTCAGGGCATGCGGCGCACCGACCGCGCCGCCTTCTGTTTCCAGGGGCACCCGGAGGCGAGCCCGGGTCCGAACGACATCGGCTACCTATTCGACCGGTTCGTCTCGATGATGCAGGGGAGCTCGGACTGACGATGCCGCGGCGCAGCGACCTGCACTCGATCCTCATCATCGGCGCCGGGCCGATCGTCATCGGCCAGGCGTGCGAGT
>JADLDQ010000158.1 GCA_020846575.1 Burkholderiales bacterium | reverse complement strand
TGACCGCGGCGTAGAGCTTCACCAGCCCGTGGACCGCGCGCGCCGAAAGCCGCCCGCGCCGGTAGTTGAGGAAGACGGCGGTCTGATCGCGCGCCACCGGCCGCACCGCGAGGTAGCGCTCCAGCGCTTCGGCCGCCTTGCCGGTGAACGGGACCTGCCGTTCCTTGCGCCCCTTGCCGCGCACGCGAATCCAGCGCTCGGTGCGGTAGAGGTCCTCCAGGTCGATCCCCACCAGCTCGCTCACCCGCAGCCCGCAGCCGTAGAGCATCTCGAAGATGGCGCGGTCGCGCTCCGGAAAAGGCCGCTCCGGCTGGACCCGGGGCACGGCGTCGAGCATCGTGTTCACCTGCTCGGGGGTCGGCACGTCGGGCAGCGTTTTCGGGGCCTTGGGCGTGCGCACCAGGCGGGCGACGTTGATGGACACCACGCCTTCGCGCAGCAGGAACGCGAACAGCCCGCGCAGCGCCGCGAGCTTGCGCCGGATCGCGACCGTCGAGAGCCTGTCGGCGTAGAGCCGCGCCAGCCACTCGCGCACGATCAGGGTGTCGATGGCGGGAGGCTCGGGCGGCTCGAGGCCGGGAGGCGAGAGGTAGGCCAGGAACTGGCGCAGGTCCGAGCCGTACGCCTCGATGGTATGGGGCGACTGGTTGGCGCGCGCCAGCTCTTCCAGGTACCGGTCGATGCGGCGCGCCAGCTCAGACATGGGCGGCGCGGAACTCCTCGAACGCGGCCAGCGCGCGCCGGCAGACTTCGGCGTGCCGCGCCTTCTTGTCGCGGCGCAGCCTGTGGCGCGTCTCCTCGTCGAGCGCGGGCAGCAGGTCGAAGGTGATGTTGGCGGGCTGGTAATGACGCTGGTCGGCGGCCGAGATGTAATGGCACAGCGAGCCGATGGCGGTCTCGCGCGGGAACGGCCGCGGCGCCTCCCCCTGCGCGATCGCCGCCGCGTGCATCGCCGCCGCGAGCCCGGTGGCGATCGATTCGACGTAGCCTTCCACGCCCGAGATCTGCCCGGCGAAGAGCACCTCCGGCCGGGACTTCAGTTGCAGCGTGGGGGTGAGCAGCGCGGGCGCGTCGATGTACGTGTTGCGGTGGATCTGCCCGAAGCGGAGGAACTCCGCATTGGCGAGCCCCGGGATCATGCGCAGGATTCGCGCCTGCTCGCCGAAGCGCAGGTGGTTCTGGAACCCGACCAGGTTGAAGCTGTCGGCCCGCAGGTTCTCCTGCCGGAGCTGCACCACCGCCCACGGGCGCCGCCCGGTGCGCGGGTCCACCAGCCCCATCGGCTTCATCGGCCCGAAGCGCAGCGTGTCGCGGCCGCGCCGCGCGATCTCCTCGATGGGCAGGCATGCCTCGAAGAACGGCGTGCCGCTCTCCTCGATGTGCCCGGCGACGGCTTCGGCGGACAGCAGCGCATCGACGAACGCCTCGTACTGCTCCTTGTCGAAGGGACAGTTGAGGTAATCGCCGGTCTGGTCGAGCGACTTGTCGTAGCGGGAGGCCCAGAATGCGATCGACTGATCGACCGAGTCCGCTTCCACGATCGGGCTGATGCTGTCGTAGAAATAGAGCCGGTCCGAGCCGGTGAGCCGCGCGATGGAGGCGGCGAGCGCGTCGCTCGTCAACGGGCCGGTCGCGACGATCGCGATGCCCTCGGGCACTTCGGCCGCTTCCTCGCGGCGCACCTCGACGAGCGGCTCGGCGGCGATGGCGGCGTCGGCCTCGCGCGAGAACACCTCGCGGTCCACGGTGAGCGCGTGGCCGCCCGGCACGCGCGCCGCGGCGGCCGCGCGCAGCAGCAGCGAATCCAGGCGCCGCAGCTCTTCCTTCAGCAGCCAGGGCGCCGTGTTTTCGAGCTCGGACTTGAGCGAGTTGCTGCAGACCAGCTCGGCCAGGCGGCCGGTCCGGTGCGCCGGCGTGGGCCGCTCCGGGCGCATCTCGTAGAGGATCGACGGTATTCCGCGGCGCGCGAGCTGCCATGCGGCTTCGGTTCCCGCGAGCCCGCCGCCAATGACGTGAATGGGCCCGTGGGGCAAGCCTATTTCTCCAGCGGCAGGCCGGAACTCTGGAGCGCGCGCCATCCGCCGTCGAGCGAAATGACGTCGCGGTACCCCATTTTGTTCAGGTTTTCGGCCGACAGGGCGGAGCGGAAGCCGCCGCCGCAATACAGAACCAGCTTCGTCGACTTGTCCGGAACCTTGGTCTCGACGTCGCGCTCGATGATGCCTTTCGAGAGATGAATCGCGCCCGCCACGTGGCCGGCGGCCCATTCGCTCTCCTCGCGCGTGTCCACCAGCACGTGGGGCGTGCCGGAAGCGACCATCGCCTGGTAGCCTTCGATATCCACCTGCTGGATGCGCGACTTCGCGTCGTTGACGAGTTCGAGGAATGCCGGATTGTGCGCCACTGTCTTGCCTCGCTATTCGATTCTGCGGATTCTCGCGCCAGCCTGGGCGAGCTTCGCCTCGATTTTCTCATAGCCCCGGTCGATGTTGTAGACGCGGTCGATGACGGTCTCGCCGCGCGCCACCAGCGCCGCCAGCACCAGCGATGCGCTCGCGCGCAGGTCGCTCGCGATCACGCCCGCGCCGCTCAGCTGCCGCGGACCCGCGACCAGGGCGCGCCTGCCGTCGAGCCGGATGTTGGCCCCCATGCGCGCCAGCTCGAGCGCGTGCATGAAGCGGTTCTCGAAGATGTTCTCGGTGATGACGGCGATGCCTTCGGCCTGCGTCATCAGCGCCATGTACTGCGCCTGCAGGTCGGTGGCGAAGCCGGGGTGCTCCTCGGTCGAGATATCGACCGAGCGCAGCCTGGCCGCGCCCCGCGCCCGCAACGTGGATGCGTCCGGCTGTGTCACGTCCACCCCGGCCTGTTGCAGCCTGGACACGAGCGCGTCCAGGTGTTCGGGCACGCACCCCGTGACGGCGATGTCGCCGCCGGTGATGGCGCCGGCGATGAGAAACGTGCCGGCCTCGATGCGGTCCGGGATGATGGTGTGCTCGGCCCCGCCGAGCCGCTCGACGCCCTGGATGCGGATCGTGTCGGTGCCCGCGCCCTCGATCTTCGCCCCCATTTTCACCAGCAGTTCCGCCAGGTCCACCACCTCGGGCTCGCGCGCCGCGTTGCGCAGCACGGTTTCGCCCTGCGCCAGCACCGCCGCCATCATGAGGTCCTCGGTGCCGGTGACGGTGACGCGCTCGAAGTGGATCGGGCCGCCGCGCAGCCCGTCCGGCGCCGCGGCTTCGATGTAGCCGTGCTCCTGGTGGATGCGCGCGCCCAGCCTCTCGAGGCCGAAGATGTGCAGGTCGATGGGCCGCGAGCCGATCGCGCAGCCGCCGGGCAGCGAGACGCGGGCGCGTCCGGCGCGCGCGGTCAGCGGCCCGAGCACCAGGCTGGAGGCGCGCATCGTCTTCACCAGCTCGTAGGGCGCCTCCGGGCAGACGAT
>JADLDQ010000157.1 GCA_020846575.1 Burkholderiales bacterium | reverse complement strand
GGGGGTCCGCACGGCGGGCTCGGGCAGCCGGATACGCACCGGAGTGATGGCAGCGATCTTCATCGAGACTCCTGCGGCGCCGGAGATGGCAGCGCCGGCCTGGCGCAGATCAGACTTGGCGCAGATCAAACTTGGCGCAGATCAGACTTGGCGCAGATCGAGCGCGTCGCGGATCGAGCGCGGCGCGGATCGAGCGTCGCGCGGATCATACTCCGCTACAATCCCGCACCATTCCAGGAGTGCGAGCCGTTCCGGGCGCACGGACAATCCGACTCCCCGCCTGCGATGATCAAGCACAGCGAAGCGAAGGTGCGCAAACCTCGCTACGTCCGGCTCGCGCAACAGCTCGCCGAGGCGATCCGCAAGGGCACCTACGGCCTGGGCGAGTGCCTGCCGCCCGAGGTCGAGCTGTGCAGGATTCACGGCGTCTCGCGGCATACGGTGCGCGAGGCGTTGCGGCAGCTCGACGAGATGGGCCTCATCTCGCGGCGGCGGCGCGAAGGCACCACCATCCGCGCCAGGAGTTCGCGGCGGCGCTACACCGCCTCTATCTCCACCATGGCGGACCTGTTCCAGTACGTGCGCAAGCCGCGCTACCGGATCCTCTCCGAGCGGCTGGTCTCGGCCGGCGCGAAGACCGCCGCGCTGCTCGGCTGCAAGCGCTCGGAGCGCTGGTTGAAGTTCGAAGCCTGCCGCTACCACGCGGGCGTCGCCGAGCCGATTTCCTTCACCGAGTTCTACGTGCGTCCCGCCTACGGGGACGTCGGGGCGAGCCTGCGCAAACGCAATCCGCTCATCTACAGCTTCATCGAGCGGCACGTCGACGAGCGGGTGATCGAGATCCGGCAGAAGGTGCGCGCGACGGCGGTGCCGCCGGAGGCGGCGCGCCTCCTGAGGGTGAAGCCGCTCTCCCCCGGCCTGTACGTGTCGCGCCGCTTCCTGGTCCACGGCAACCGGGTGATCGCGGGCTCGGTGAGCATCTACCCGGAGAACCGCTTCGAGATCTCGCTCGACTGGCGGGTGGAGTGGGCGCGCGATTGAGGGTACCCCCCGCAGAGCACGCCGCCGCGTCACGCCGCCGCGTCAGGTGCGCCTGGACGCGGCGGAACGCCTGCCCGGGCCGCTCGATGCGCGAGCCTCTCGATTCAGCGCAGCTGCCGTCGCAGAAACCGCACCAGTTCCACGCCGGCGAGAATCTGCACGGCGTGCGTCGCCGCGAAGTCGAGGGCGTTGGGCGAGAGCTCGCGGGCGCAGACGAACACGCATTCGTGCGCCTCGCGCGCGCGGCGTGCGTCCACCAGGGCGCGAAGCGGGCTCACCCCGGTCTGCGCCGCCTTCCAGCGCTTGCAGCTCACCAGCGCCGAGCGGCCCTTCTTCTCGACCAGGAAATCCGCCGCGCCGCCCTGGAGCGCGCTCACCTGGTGACCGCTGCGCCGGTAGGCCTCTTCCATCGCGGCGGCGAATTCCTCCCACGACAGCCCGCGCAGCTTCTCGAGCGCCTGTGCCACCCGCGCCTCCCCGGGCGTGCGCAGCTGGCGCCACAGCGCGTACAGCGCGATGACCAGGAACGGCAGGGCGGCGAAGAAGGCGAGGCCCACCGGGAAGAAGGCCTGCAGCCCGATGAAGATGGCCGCCCCGACCGCCGCGCTCATCCACCACGGCGAGTTCTTGAGGACGTTGAAGAGATTCTGTCTTTCCCGGGCAGCCATGGCTGTGCGCTGCGGTTCGCAAGGGGTCGGATCGCCCCGCTCAGCGCCCGGCCCCGGCGCCCTGCTGCCGCGCGAGGAAGTGCTCGCGCAGGCGCTCGCGCGCGACCTTGCCGTCGGCGCTGCGCTCGATCGTTTCCACGCCGCAGAAGTTGGCCGGCACCAGCGATTGATCCATGCGCTGTGCGCACCAGGCGCGCAGTTCGGCCTGCGCTTCCCAGCGGCGCAGCACCACGAACGCCACCGCCACCTGGCCGGACATCGGGTGCGGCACGCCCACCAGCGCGCAGTCCAGCACCTCGGGATGCTGGCGCAGCACCGCCTCCACCTCGGCCGGATAGATCTTCACGCCCCCGTAGTTGATGGCGTCGTCGGTGCGCCCGGTCACGATGAGGTAGCCGCGCGCGTCGATCGAGCCGGCGTCCCCGGGGTAGAACCAGCCGTTGCGAAAGCGCTCGCGGCTCGCCGCTTCGTTCCCGACGTAGCCCTCGGGGATCCAGGGCGTGCGGAAACGCAGGGCGCCGGTCGTACCCGGGGGCAGCGGCCGGTCTGCGCGGTCCACCGCCTGCGCCTCGATGCCCTGCACGATCCGCCCCACGCAACCGGGCCTGCCGACCGCGTCGCGCGCTCCGAGCACCGCGAACCGGCCCAGCTCGTTGGTGCCGTAGTCCACGCAGAAGTTCGGCGTGAGGCTGCGGCGCGCCGCGAGGATCTCGTCGGGGGTGACCAGGCCACCGCTCACCGACATCAGCCGCAGCGGCACCGTTGCGCTCGTCGCGGGGCTGGCGAGCAGCAGCCGCAGCTGGTAGGGCGATACCACCAGCTCGGTGAGGCCCGATGCGCGCACGAACTTCGCGAGTTCCTCGCGCGACTCCGGCACTCCCGCGTAGACGAGGGCGCCGCCGACGCTGTGAATCTGGAGCATGACGCGCAGTGCCACCATGTTCGGCCAGGCGAGCAGCGCCGCCACACGATCGCCGGGGCCCGAGCCCAGGGCATCGGCGTTCGAGCGCACGCGGGCGGCGATCTGGCCGCCGGTGTACAGACAGAGCTTCGCCTCCCCCGTGGTGCCGGAGGTGAAGTGGTACAGGCACGCCCGCTCGGGGTGATCGGCGCGTGGCACATCCCCGCCGGGCCAACCGGCGAGCGCCTGCGCGAGGCCGGATGCATCGATTCGCTCGGTGTGCCGGGCCTGCGGCGCCGGCCCGCCGATGCGCCAGCGGGGCCGCAGCCTCTCGACCAGCCGCTCGCGCGCGGCGCCGGGGAAGTTCGGGTAGAGCGGCAGGATGGGCGCGCCCAGGTGGGCGAGCCCGTAGAAGAGCCACAGGCAGGCGAGCGCATTGCCGGGCTCGCTGTCCAGGTCCAGGGCGACGGCCTCGCCGGCGCGCACGCCCGCGTCGCGGAGCCAGGCCGCCGCGGCGATGGAATGCGCCTTCAGCGCCGCGTAGCTCACCGAGCCGGCGGAGTGGACGAAGGCAGGCGCCTCGGGCTGCACGCGGGCGAACTGGTGCAGCCGGGCAGTGAGCGTCTCGCGCATGCCCGCTGCGGGCGCCGGCCTCGGACCCGCGGGTGAGGCCGCGCCCGGCTGCGACAGACTCGCCTCGCGCGCGGCCGCGAATTCGCGCAGCCGCTCGCCCAGCACCTTTGCGTTGGCGTTGCGCGGGATCGCTTCCAGCGTGTAGTACGCCCGCGGCTGGCGCGAAGCGTCCATGTGCCGCACGCAGAACGCCGGCAGCTCGTACACCGCCTCGGGGCGGCGCAGCACCACGAAAGCGGCCGCGCGCTGCCCCGAGAGCGCGTCGGGCAGGCCCAGCACCGCGCAATCCTCGATGTCCGCATGCCGGCGCAGCACCGCCTCGACCTCGCTCGGCGCGATCTTCACACCGCCCCAGTTGATGACGTCGTCGCTGCGCCCGAGCACGAACAGACGCCCGCTCGCGTCCAGTGAGCCGATGTCCCCGGGGTAGAACCAGCCGTCGCGGAAACGTTCGGCGCTCGCCTGCGGGTTCGCCGCGTAGCCCTGCGGCATCCAGGGCGTGCGAAAGCGCAGCAACCCGGTCTGCCCGGCCGCCAGCGGCAGGCCGTCCTCGCCGAGCGCCTGCGCTTCAACGCCAGGGTTGATCCTGCCCGCGCAGCCGCGAGGCTCCGCCGGATCGTCCGGACCCAGGAACGCGAGGCCTCCCAGTTCGACCGTCCCGTACTCCACGCCGAAGCGCGGCGCAAGCAGCCGGCGCGCCGCGCGCACGTCCTCGGGCGTGACCGCGCCGCCCCCCGCGTACAGCAGCCGCAGGGGCAGCGGCCTTTCGGCCCGCACCTCGGGGTCGCGCAGCAGCGCGCGCAACTGGTAGGGTGACAGGCGCAGTTCGGTGATGCCGAAGCGCTCCACCACGGCCCTGAGTTCGCCCAGGTCCGGCGTCACCGCCACGTTGACGAACGCGCCCCCGGCCCAGTGGCTGCGGCCGAGCAGACTCAGCGCCGCCGATTCGGGCCAGGGGCGCGGGGGTGCGACGCGGTCGCGCTCGCTCGACCCGAACGCGAGCGCCGCAGCCTGCCTCGAGGCGGCCCATTGGCCGGCGCTCAGCAGGCAGATCTTGGGCGCACCGGTGGTCCCGGAGGTGATGCGGTAGAGAAACGGCGCGCCGGGCGCGTCCCGGCGCGGCGCGTGTGTCTCGAGCAAGCGCGCGTGCGAGGCATCGAAGTCCGCCGCGTCGAGCGCCGATGCTCCGGCCGCGGCGTGCTCGCCGCCGCTCGCGAGGAACCAGCGTACCCCCACGGCGCCGAGAATCTCGCGCCGGCGCGCGGCGGGGATGTCCGCATTGCAGGGCAGCCAGGAGGCGCCGAGCCACGCGATTCCGTAGCAGAGCCGCAGCGCCGGCAGCGCCGAATCACTCGCATCCCCGAGCAGCGTCGCGACGCTGTCGCCGGCGCGCACGCCTCGGTGGTGGAGCCATGCCGCGGCAGCCCGGGCTTGCCCGCGCAGCGCCGAATAGCTCAGACTCGTCCCGGCGTCGGCGTAGGCGAGCGCGTCGGGCCGGGTCTCGGCGTGGCGGATCAGTCTGGCGACGATGGTTTCCATGCGCACCGCATTGTGGCGTAATGCGCGGCGCCCGGCGCCTGGGGATTGCGCCGCGCCGGCCGCAAAGCCGCTCATGCCCGTGCCGCTGCGCGCCCGGCTGTCCCCGCACTGCGCGCCCGGCTGTCCCCGCGCTGCGCGCTCAGCGATCCCGGCGCTGCGAGCGCTCGGCGACGAAGGCATCGCGCATGACCTGGCGCAGCAGCTTTCCTTGCGGGTTGCGCGCGAGAGAGCTCACGGCGCGGAACACGCGCGGGATTCGCGACGCATCCATGCGCTGCGCGCAGAAGGCGCGCAGTTCCGATGCGCCGAGCGGCCGGCCGAGCACGACGAAAGCCACCGCGATTTCGCCGCTCATCGAATCGGGCACGCCGACCACGGCACAGTCCTCGACATCGGGATGTTGCAGGACAACCGCCTCGATGTCGGCCGGGGCGAGCTTCACACCGCCGTAGTTGACGATATCGTCCAGGCGCCCGGCGAGGATCACGCGCCCCTGCGCGTCGACCGAGCCCGCGTCGGCCGGGTAGAACCAGCCGTCGCGGAAGCGCTCGGCGCTCGCCGCGTCGTTGCCCGCGTATGCGCGCGCAATCCACGGAGCGCGAAAGCGCAGGCGGCCGATGGCGCCCGGCGGCAGCGGGCGATCGGCGTCGTCCACCGCCTGCGCCGCCAGGCCCGGGTTCAGGCGCCCCACCAGACCGGGGGGGTGTGGCGCATCCTCCGGGCGCAGCAGCGCCGCATTGCCCATCTCGTTGCTGCCGTAGTCCAGCCCGAAGGCGGGTGTCAGAAGGCGTCGCGCCTCGCTCACCTCGTGTGGCGACACCGAGCCGCCGGCCGCGTAGAGAAAGCGAAGCGGCAGCGGTTCGCCCGGCTGCCGCGCGGCATTGCGCATCAGCACGCGAAGCTGGAACGGCGACAGCCTCACCTCGCTGATTCCGTAGCGCAGCAGCGTCTCGCACAGCGCCTGCGGGGCATCCGGCAGCGGCACGTTCGCCAGGGCGCCGCCCGAACAGTGGATTCGCCCCATCAGGTTGAGCGCGACCGTGTCCGGCCACAGGCGCGGCGGCGCGATGCGGTCCGCGGCGCTCGAGCCGAAGGCGGTGGCGGCCGCCTGGCGCGAGGCGGCGAACTGGCCGGCGGTGAACAAGCACGCCTTGGGCGCGCCGGTGGTGCCCGAGGTGAAGAAGTAGAGAAAGGGGCGCCGCGGATCGCCGTCGCCCGGCGCATCGCGACCCAGCCAGGCGCTGAGCGAGGCCTCGAACGCGCTCGCATCCAGGAACGCCGCGGGCCTTGCATCCGCCCAGAGCGACCAGCGTGCGCCGAATGCGGCGCAAAGCTCAGCCCGCCGCGCCGGCGGCACGCCGCTGTTGAAGGGCAGCACCACGGCGCCCAGGCGCGCAAGCCCGAAGTACAGCCACAGCGCGCGCCGCGCGTCCATGGCGGCGGCGTCCAGCGGCAGGGCGACGACCTCCCCTGCGCGCACCCCCCGATGGTGCAGCCAGGCGGCCGCTGCGCGCATGCGCTCGCACAGCATCGCGTAGCCGAGCGCACCCGAGGCGTCGATGTAGGCGGGCGCCTCGGGCCGCACCGCGGCGTGAGCGAGAAGCCGGGAGACGAGGGTGTCCACGGCGCTTGCGGACCCGCGCGGCGGGGTCAGCCGGGTCGGCCCTGACGGCCGCGCCGCGCGCGCGCGCCGCCCGCGCCGCTCGCCGCGCCCTCGGGGCGGGGCGCGGCCGGGTCGCGCGCACGCGGCGCACCGAAGCGGATAGAATTCCGCGCGCCAAGCCCGGCAACCACGAGGAGGTGTCTCATGCGTACGGTTATCGGTGTGATCGCAGCGTCGCTCGCTGGCCTGGCCGCCGCGCCCGGCGCGCTCGCGCAGCAGAGCGTCAAGATCGGATTGATTCTCCCATACTCGGGTCAGTTCGCCGACACCGCGACCCAGATGGACAACGCCATCAAGCTGTTCGTGAAGCAGAACGGCGACACGGTGGCGGGCAAGAAAATCGAATTCGTGCGCAAGGACTCCGGCGGCACCGCGCCCGACGTGGCCAAGCGCCTGGCGCAGGAGCTGGTGGTGCGCGACCGGGTGGACATCCTCGCCGGCTTCGTGCTCACCCCCAACGCGCTCGCTGCGGCCGACGTCTCGGTCGAGGCGAAGAAGTTCATGGTGGTGATGAACGCGGCCACCGCCATCGTCACCACCCGCTCGCCCTACATGGTGCGCACCTCGGTGACGATACCGCAGCTCAACGAGACCTTCGGCGCCTGGGCGGCCACCAAGGGCAAGATCCGGCGCGCCTACAGCATGGTGTCCGACTACGCGCCGGGGCACGACGCCGAGCAGGCCTTCCAACTGGGCTTCAAGTCCGCGGGCGGCCAGATCGTGGGCGCGGTGCGCTTCCCGATGACGAACCCGGACTTCTCGGCCTTCGTGCAGCGCGCCAAGGACTCGAAAGCCGAGGCGATCTTCATCTTCGTGCCGGGGGGCACGCAGCCCGCGGCGCTCGGCAAGGCGCTCGCCGAACGCGGCATCGATACCGCCAAGACCCGGGTGCTCGGCCAGGGCGAGCTGACCGACGACGAGGCCCGCGTCGCCATGGGCGATGCCTCGCTCGGGATCTTGACGGTGTTCCATTACGACCATAACCACGACTCGGCGAAGAACCGCGCCTTCGTGAAGGCATTCAACGGCGAGTACGGCGGTCGCAACCCGAACGTCTTCGCCATCGGCGGCTACGACGGCATGTACCTCATCTACGAGGCGTTGAAGAAGACCAACGGCAGCGCCGACGCCGAAGCGCTGGTGGGCGCCTCGCGCGGCATGAAGTGGGAGAGCCCGCGGGGGCCGATGTCGATCGACCCGCTCACCCGCGACGTGGTGCAGACGGTGTACATCCGCCGCGTGCAGAAGGTGGGCGGCAGACTCCTCAACGTCGAGATCGACAAGGTCGAGAACGTCAAGGACCCGGTCAAGGCGCGGATGAAGTAGCGCGCCGCCGCCCGGTGTGCGGGGGCGCGTGGCGCGCGCGCCCGGGCTGCAGCATCCCCTGCCCCGGCCGAATCCCGGAAGACAAGCGCACATGCTGGGGTCGCTCGCCGGCATCGTGTTCGACGGCTTTGCCTACGGCATGCTGCTGTTCCTGCTCTCGGTCGGGCTGTCGGTGACGCTGGGGATGATGAATTTCATCAACCTCGCGCACTGCAGCTTCGGCATGCTGGGCGGCTATGTCGCGGTCACGCTCATCGACGGCTTGGGCTGGGGGTTCCTCCAGACCCTCCCCGCGGCGTTCACCGCAGCGCTGGTCCTGGGCGCGGTACTCGAGCGGCTGCTGTTCCGCCGCTCCTTCCGCGCCACCGACCTGGAGCAGTGCCTGATCACCATCGGCGTGGTGTTCATGTCGGTGGCCGCCGCGGCCTGGATCTGGGGCACGGTGCAGCGGCCGATGCAGCTTCCCGTCTGGCTGACCGGGGCGCTCGAAGTGAAGGGGGTGAACTTCGCGGCCTACCGGATCTTTCTGGTGGCGGTGGCCCTCGCGGTCGCGCTCGTCCTGGTGGCGTGCCTGGAATGGACGCGCTTCGGCGCCCAGGTCCGCGCCGCGGTGGACAACCCTCGGGCGGCGCGTGGCCTGGGCATCGACGTGGACCGCACCTTCTCCATCACCTTCGCGCTGGGCGCGGGCCTGGCGGGACTGGGCGGGGCGCTCGCCGTGCCCATCGTGGGCCTGGAGCCCTCGTTCGCGCTCGCGTACCTGGTGTACGTGCTCATCGTCGTGTCGGTGGGCGGCCTTGCCTCCATCGGCGGCTCCTTCGCGGCAGCGGCGCTACTCGGGATCAGCGACGTCGCCGGCAAGTACTACGTGCCGCAGCTCGGGTCGTTCCTGATCTACCTCGTCATGGTGGGTCTGCTGGTGTGGCGGCCCGGCGGCCTGTTCGGGAAGCGCTGAATGGCCGCGGCCGGCACCAGCGCTGCGGCGCACGAGTACCTGCGCGCGCAGGCGCGCTGGCGCCCCCTGGAGATCGCATTCTGGATCGCGACGCTGCTGCCGTTCGCCGTGTTCCCGAACTACCTGCAGCTCGCCAGCCAGATCGCGATCACGGCGCTGTTCGCGCTCTCGCTCGACCTTATCCTCGGCTACGCGGGGATCGTGTCGCTCGGCCACGCGGCGTTCTTCGGGCTGGGGGCGTATACCGCGGGCATCCTCTCGAAGCACTACTGGGGCGAGCCGCTCTCGCTGCTGTTCGCGGGCGCGGCAGCGGCGGCGCTGCTCGGCTATGCCACCAGCTTCATCATCGCGCGCTTCCGGCACCTGGCGCTCATCATGATCACCCTGGGGCTGGGGCTGCTGGTGCACGAACTGGCCAACAGCGCCACCTGGCTCACCGGTGGCGCCGATGGCCTTCAGGGTGTGCGCATCCGCCCGGTTTTCGAGACCTTTCGATTCGACCTGTACGGGCGCACCGCCTACGGCTACGCGCTCGCGCTCTTGTTCATCTGCTTTCTGGTCGCGCGCCGCGTCATCCATTCCCCCTTCGGTCTGGCGCTGCGCGGCATCCGTGAGAACGCGCTGCGCATGCCCGCCATCGGCGCGCCCAGCGCCGCCCACATCCGCCGCATCTACACGCTCTCGGCCGCGATGGCGGGCGTGGCCGGGGCGGTGCTGGCCGAAACCACCTCCGTCGTGGCGCTGGAGGTGCTGTCCTTCCAGCGTTCGGCCGACGTGCTGGTGGTCCTCATCCTGGGCGGCGCGGGCCGGCTCTACGGGGGGATCGTCGGCGCGATCATCTACCTGGTGGCGCGCGACCAGTTCTCCGGCGTGAACCCGCAGTACTGGTACTTCTGGATCGGGCTGATGCTGGTGCTGGTGGTGCTGTTCATGCCCAACGGCGTGCTGGGCGGCGCGGCGAAGCTCGCCGCGGCC
>JADLDQ010000156.1 GCA_020846575.1 Burkholderiales bacterium | reverse complement strand
TGTTCGGCCACGAGAAGGGCGCCTTCACCGGCGCCATCAAGCAGATCGTCGGCAAGATCGAGGTCGCCAATCGCGGCACCTTCTTCCTCGACGAGATCGGCGACCTGCCGCTGTCGCTGCAGGCGAAGCTGCTGCGCTTCCTGCAGGACCGCGTGATCGAGCGCGTCGGCGGCCGCCAGCAGATCCCGGTGGACGTCCGCATCATCTCCGCGACGAACAAGAACATCCCCGAGCTGATCCGCGAGGGACGCTTCCGCGAGGACCTGTTCTACCGGCTGAACGAGGTGCGCATCGACATCCCGCCGCTGCGCGACCGGCATGGCGACGTGGTGCTGCTCATCAACTTCTTCATCGGCGAGTACAACCGGCAGCACGGGCGCGGCATCAAGGGCCTGGCGCCCGACGCCGTCGAGGCGGTGCTCGGCTACACCTGGCCGGGCAACGTGCGCGAGATCGAGAACCGCGTGAAGCGCGCGGTGATCATGGCCGACGGCAAGCTGCTGACCGCGGCCGATCTCGACTTCGCCTCGGGCGAGGAGGCCCAGCCGGGCGAATATGACCTTCGTGAGGCGCGCGAGCGCGCGGAGCGTTCGGTGATCCAGCGCGCATTGCTCAAGGAACAGGGTAATATCTCGAAGGCCGCCCGACTGCTCGGCATCAGCCGGCCGACGCTTTACGAACTGATGAAGCAGCTCAACATCAAGGCCTGATTTCACGGGGCCCGCCGCGGTCCCGTCACGAACGAAAGGGAGTGCTCCGATGCGCATGAGGAACCTGATGACGGCGCTTTGCGTGGCCACGGCGCTCGCAGGCCAGCCGGTCGACATCGTGTGGGCGCAGAACGCTAAGATCGACCAGCGTTCGGTCAACTTCCACACCGACGCCAAGAAGGCGATGGAGAAGGGCGACTACAAGACCGCCCAGATCCAGCTGCGCAACGCGGTGCGCCAGGACCCGAACAACCTCGACGCCCGCTACGATCTCGGCGTCGTCAATCTGCGGCTCGGCGACGTCGCCGGCGCCGAGAAGGACCTGCAGCTCGCGATGCAGGGCGGCTTCGACCTCGAGCGCTCGGTGCCCGACTACGCGGTGACGCTGCTGCTGCAGCGCAAGTTCGACAAGCTGCTCTCCGACCTCAAGCCGGGCAGCTATGCGCCCAAGCTCAACGCCCGCATCCATGCGCTGCGCGGCTCGGCCTATCTCGGGCTGAACCAGGGCGCCGACGCGGAGCGCGAGCTGCGCCAGTCGCTCGAGATCGTGCCGACGGCCGACGCGCACGTGGCGCTGGCGCGGCTCTCCGCCTTCCAGCGCAACGGCGAGGAGGCGATGAAGCAGGCGGAGGCGGCGGTCGCGATCGACGGCACGAGCGCCGACGCGTTCCTGGTGCGCGGCGAGCTGCGCCGGACGCTCGGCAACGTCGCCGGCGCCCGCCAGGACTACGACAAGGCGATCGAGCTCAACCCGCGGCTGATCAACGCGCGGGTGGCGCGCGCCGATCTCAGCATCGCCGAGAACAAGATCGACGAGGTGCAGGCGGACGGCGACGCGGTGCTGCAGATCAACCCGCGCCATCCCCACGGCCTCTACCTGCGCGCGCTCGTGCTGGCCCAGAAGAACGACATGGCCAAGGCCGGCGAGATCATGCAGCAGAACCAGCAGTTCACGCAGACCTACCCGCCCGCGCTCTACCTCTCGGCGGTGATCAACTTCAATCTCAACCGCAGCCAGCAGTCCGAGACCGAGCTGACGCAGGTCCTGACGGCGCGCCCTGGCCACCTCGCCGCGCGGCGCCTGCTGTCGGTGATCCAGCTGCGCCGCGGCGAGGCCGAGAAGGCGCTGCAGACGCTGCTGCCGCTGCGCGAGGCCGCCGCCAACGACGTGCAGTACCTGGCGCTGATGGGCGAGGCCTACATGCGCCTGCGTCGCTTCGACGAGGCGACGCAGATGCTCGAGCAGGCGGCGAAGATCGATCCGAACAACCGCGCCGTGCTGGCCAATCTCGGCGCCAGCAACCTGCAGACCGGCCAGCGCGACGAAGGCGTAGCACAGCTCGAGGCGGCGCTGGCGCGCGATCCGACGCTGGTCGGCGCCTCGAACCTGCTGGTCTTCACGCTGCTGCGCGAGCGCAACTTCACCCGTGCGCGCCAGGTCGCCGAGGAGCTGCGCACCAAGCTCAAGGACAGCCCGCTGCCGAGCTTCTATGTCGGCCTGATCGCGCTGAGCGAAGGCAAGCAGGCCGAGGCCGAGACCGAGTTCAAGCGCGCGACGGAGATCTCCCCGAGCTTCCGCCTGGCGACGGCGCAGCTCGCCAATCTCAAGATCGCGCAGGGCAAGTTCGACGAGGCGCGCGCCATCTTCGAGCGCCAGCTGCAGGCGTCGCCGCGCGACACCGACACGATGCTGAGCCTCGCGGACCTCGAGGCGCGGCGCAACCAGCCCGACCGCGCGCAGCAGTGGCTCGAGCGCGCGATCGCCACCGACGAGCGGGCGATCGTCCCGCGCTTCGTGCTCACCGAGCTGCACATCGCGCGCAACGATCTCGAGAAGGCGCTGGTCTCGGGCCGCGACCTGATGAACATCGCGCCGCAGGATCCGCGCGTGATCGAGCTGATGGGCCGCGTGCATTTCGCCAACAAGGACCCGCAGAACGCCGCCGCGCTGTTCCGCCGCGCCGCCGCGCTCAACCCGTCTGCCGCGAACGTGCATCTGCGCCTCGGCGAGGCGCTGGTGCAGGCGAACGACGACGCCGGCGCGCGCATCGCCTTCGAGGAGGCGATCAAGATCCAGCCGGATCTCCAGCCGGCCTGGACCGAGCGCGTCCGCCTCGAGGCGCAGAAGGTCGGCGGTCCCGCCGCGCTCCAGGTCGCCGAGAAGCTGCGCCAGCAGTATCCCAACGCGATGCCCGGCGATCTGATCGTCGGCGACCTGCAGCTCGCCTTCAACCGCCTGCCCGAGGCGCGGGCGGCGTTCGAGGCGGCGCTGCAGAAGGGGCCGAGCTCCGATGCGGTGAACCGGCTCTTCGTGATCCGGCTGCGCAGCGGCGAGGCGCCGGAGCAGGCGCTCACCTTCGTGCGGGACTGGCTCAAGCGCTACCCGCAGGATGCGCAGGTGCGCTTCCAGCTCTCGAGCTACCTGATCGAGAACGGCCGCTATGCCGAGGCGCTGGCCGAGACCGAGGAGCTGCAGCGCCGGGACCCGAACAACCCGGTGATCCTCAACAACCTCGCCTGGCTGCTGAGCGAGCGGAAGGATCCCCGCGCCAAGGAAGTGGCGGCGCGCGCGCATTCGCTGGCGCCCGACGCGCCCGCGGTCGTCGACACCTATGGCTGGATCCTGTTCAACGGCGGCGAGCGCGACAAGGGCCTGGAGATGCTGCGCAAGGCGGCGCAGAACGCGCCGCGCGAGGCGCAGATCCAGTACCACTTCGCCCACGCGCTCTCGGAAGTGGGGCAGAAGGACGAGGCGAAGGCGATCCTGCGCGAGATCCTCGGCACGCGCCGGGTCTTCGTCGGCCGCGACGATGCGGTGAAGCTGCTCCAGCGCCTGGAGTGAACGTCCGCCGCAGCGCGGGCTGAACGTCGACGGGGCCGGCGCGCGAGCGCCGGCCCCGTTCGCGCTCTCGAGGGCGGCGTCGCCCTCCGGCCTGCTTCAGCCGCCCGGGCCGGCGCCGGCGGCGGCGAACTCGTTGAGGCGTGCGCCCGCTTCGCGGCGCAGGAAGGTCTCGAACATCAGCAGGAGCCAGAGCGTGCGCGCGTGGTCGCTGACGCCGCTCTGATGCTGGTCGAGCAGGCGCGCCACGGTCGTGAGGTCGAAGAAGCGGCTGTCGGCGAGCGCGCCGCCGAGCAGCGAGGCGCGCACGCGCTCCTTGAGCGGTCCGCGGAACCAGCGCGTGAGCGGCACCGAGAAGCCCTGCTTGCGGCGATAGAGGATCTCCTTGGGCAGGCGCTGTTCCAGCGCCTGCTTGAGCACCCACTTGCCCTCGGCGCCTCTGAGCTTGAGGCCCGGGGGCAGCGTCGCCGCCCATTCGATCAGCTTGTGGTCGAGGAAGGGCGAGCGCGCCTCCAGGCTCACCGCCATGCTGGCGCGGTCGACCTTGG
>JADLDQ010000155.1 GCA_020846575.1 Burkholderiales bacterium | reverse complement strand
TCAGTATTCCGCGCGACGGGGGGTGCCACTGTCGCGCCGCGCCCTCACCTGCTCTACGAGACCGGGGATCGCGATACCCGCGGTATCGCCTTCAATGCAAACTCACTGCGGCTCGATGTTCGCCAGCTTCACCAGCTTCCCCCAGCGCTCGTACTCCTGTTTCAGCATCACCGCCATCGACTCCGGCGTGCCGGTGAGCACGTCGGTGGCGACGTTGTGCAGGAACTTCTGCGTCTCCTCCATCTCCCCGATCTGCCGGAACCACCCGGCGAGCTTGTCGATAATCGCCCGCGGCGTGCCCGCGGGCACCGCCACGCCCCACCAGGAGGTGATCTCGAATCCGGGGAAGCCCGACTCGGTCATGGTGGGCACCTCGGGCAGCGAGCTCGAGCGCCTCGGCGAGGTGACCGCGAGGATGCGGATGCGTCCCGCGCGCGCCTGACCGCTCATGAAGGTCGCATCCCACACCAGGAAGTCGATCTGCCCGCCGGCGAGCGCCTGCACGCCCTGGGCCGAGGTCTTGAAAGGCACCTGGACCGTCTTCAGGCCGGCCATCTGCTTGAGCAGCTCGGCGGTTCCCAGTCCGGTGTTGTTCCCGCTACCGTAGAAGCCGTTGCCGGTCTTGTTCTTCAGAGATTCCACCAGCTGCCCGATGGTGTGGATCGGGCTCTTGCCGTCCACCGCGACGCCGAACGCGAGCCAGGACAGCGGCGTCACCGAGGCAAAGTCCCTGAAAGGGTCGAAGGAGAGTTTCCGGAAGAAATGCGGCTGGGCGGCGAGCATCGAACTCGCGGGGGTGATGAGGATGCTGTAGCCGTCGGGTTTCTGGCGCGCCGCGTACTCGGTGCCGACCACGCCCTGGGCGCCGCCGCGGTTGTCCACGATCACCGGCTTGCCGGCGAGCCTGGAGAGTTTGTCCGCGTAGTAGCGCACCAGAATGTCGCCCCCCGAGCCGGGCGAAACCGGGCTGATGGCGCGGATTTCGCGACTCGGGTAGTCCTGGGCGGCGGCGCACAGCGCGGCAGCGGCGCACAGGGCGGTGGTTGCGGATCGAAGCAGGGGCTGTATGCACCTCATATCGTTCTCCGGTTGAGGTACGCGAACTGGATCCGTCCTTTTATGAGCGCCTGCATCGAAGGCGCATCCCCCTTGCAGGGTACGCACCCCAGGCCAGAGGATTCAGCCGCGGCCGATGGCTAGGCGGCCTCGCCTGCCGCCACCGCGTATTCGGCCATCCTCGTGCGCAGGTCCGGCGGGATCGGGCAGGAACGCAGCGTCTGCAATGACACCAGCGCCGTGACGTGGCGCGCGCGCATGCGCACTTCGCCCGCGACGATACCGGCAATCGAGAGCGCGAGCGAAGCGCGTCCCAGGCGCGCTACCGAGAGTTCGAGCGTCAGCGTTTCGCCGATACGCGAGGGCTTCAGGAACTCGCACCGCGTGTCGACGATCGGGAAACCGAGCCGCTCGCGCATATGCAGTTCGTCGAACGGCCGGCCGAGCCCCTGCGAGAACCAGTCCTCGACCGTGGCGTTGATCATGTCGAAGGTGTGGGTGAAGTAGAGTATCCCGGCCGGGTCGCAGTGCGAAAACCGCAACAGGAACCGGGAGCGGAACGGTTTCGCGACAGCACCGGCCTCCACGATGCGTGGCAGGGGAGGCTCCCCTGGTGCGCAGGGCGCCATCTTCGCGCGCAGCGCGTCGGGCAGGGGTACCGAGCGCTGGTTCTCCAGCGAGATCATCGCGATCAGGTGCCGCCCCCGCAGGCGCTCCTCGCCCCGCGCGCTGCCCCTCACCCGCAGGTCGATGGTGCTTCGGCCCAGGCGGGCGACCGCCAGCTCGATCTCCAGGCGGTCACCGATCTTGCTCGGCCGCAGGAACTCGCACTGCGTCGCCACCACCGGCAGGCCGAGACGCTTGTTGAGCAGTTCGGTCTCGAAAGGCGTATCGACGGCCTGGTCGTACCAGTCCTCGACGGTGGCGTTGATGAAATCGAAGAAGTGCGGGAAGTACACGATCCCGCCAGGGTCGCAATGGTGGAAGCGGATGGGGTGGACGGCGCGGAAAAAGCTGCTCATGCGCGTAAGAATTCCTGGGGTTGTTGGGAATCGGGGCGTTCGGCGCGAAGTCTGCACGGGAGGACGCAGCGCCGCAACATGGGCTTCGCGGCGGTCCGGTTGGGCTTGCGGCCACGCAGCCGCCGCCGCGGCGCCACCATGGCAAGCGGTCGAGCATGGCCCCAAAGGGCCGCCTCGGCGGGTATCCACAGGCGCAAACCCCTGCATCCAGAGCACGTACCGGACGCCGGGCGAGCGCTCTTTGCCTGAGGTCGGGCCGAGTCAGTCGGCCCCGCCGCACACGCCGCTCGGAGCCAGGCAGGCATCCGTCATTGCCCGCAGGCAGCGGGGTAGGGTAGATTGCCCGCCTGTCGCTCGGCCGGCATCGCGACGCGGTGCGAGCACCCGGGTCGACACCATCGCGTCGAACCCGCCGAACCGGACTTCCACCTCGCGGGCGGGGCTTTCGCCGCCCGGCCACATTGAAGGAGATGCTCGATGTTCAACCGCGTTCTGCTCTGTGCCGACGCTTCCGACAACGCGCTGCGCGCGGTCGAGTTCCTGATCGCGCTCCAGAAACAGCTGGGCACGCCGATCGACCTGCACCTGATCAACGTGCAGCGCCCGCTCAGTGGAGACATCAGCCGCTTCGTGGGCGGGGAAGTGCTGCGGCAATATCACGAGGAAGCCGGTCTCAGGGCGCTCGAACGCGCGCGTGCCCGGCTCGACGCGAGCGGCCTTGCGTACGCTTTTCACCTGCTCGTCGGTGATCCCGGAAGAGTCATCGGCCAGGTGGCCAAAGACAAGGCCTGCGACACGATCGTGATGGGACGCCGCGGGTTGGGGTCGTTCACCGGCGGGCTGCTCGGGTCGGTGGCGCACAAGGTGCTACAGGATGCCGAACCGCCCGTCGTGCTCGTGAAGTAGAGCGCGTGATCGAGCGAGCGTTGCCGCACTCCGGGAACCGGAGTACGATACACGGCAACAAACAGAAGCCGCTCTTACAAGGGCTTGCATGATAATGCGCCGTTCGTCCTTCCCGCTCGCGGCGGTTGCGTTCGCGGACTTGGACGGACGGCCGAGTTCGCCGAGTTTCTCGCAACCGCTCCGGTAGGCCAACGCAAGGCGCGTCATGGATCGCTTCCCCGCATTTCGCGCGGCAACGGTGCAGGCCGCGCCGGCGTGGCTGAACAGGGACGCGACCACCGACAAGGCGTGCGAGCTGATCCGGCAGGCCGCCTCCGCGGGCGCCCGGTTGATCGCCTTCCCCGAGGCCTGGCTGCCGGGCTTCCCCTGGTGGATCTTCCTCGGGACCCCAGCGTGGGGAGGCAGGTTCTTCGCGCAGCTGTACGCGAACGCCGTAGAGATACCCGGCCCCACCACGGCCAGGCTCTGCGAAGCGGCGAAAGCCGCCGACGCCTATGTCGTGATGGGCGTAGACGAACGCTGCGGCGGCAGCCTGTACTGCACGCAACTGTTCATCGCGCCGAACGGGGAGATCCTGGGACGACGCCGCAAGCTCAAGCCGACGCACGTGGAAAGATCGGTCTGGGGCGAGGGTGACGGCAGCGACCTGCGCGTGTTCGACACGCCCTTGGGCAGGCTGGGTGGCCTGAACTGCTGGGAGCACATGCAGCCTCTCACCCGCCACGCCATGTATTCCCTGGGCGAACAGGTGCACATCGCCTCCTGGCCGGCGTTCAGCCTTTACAGGAAGCAGGCGTTCGCCCTCGGGGAGGTCGCCAACGTCGGCGCGACCCGGCAGTACGCCCTGGAAGGAAGCTGCTTCGCGCTCATGGCGGTGTCCCTCATCAGCCAGGACATGGTCGCGCAGCTCGCGGATACGCCGGAGCGAGCGCAGCTGATAGAGACAGGCGGCGGCGCCAGCCAGGTGTTCGCGCCGGATGGCTCCACCATTGCAGGTCCGCCAGAAGAACACGTCGAGACGATCGTCATCGCCGACATCGACCTCGCGCAGATCGCCTATGCGAAGAATTTCGCCGATCCGTGCGGGCACTACTCGCGGCCGGACGTAATGACGCTGGTCCTCGACCGCACGCCCCGGCGAAGCGTGCGCGAGGTGAGCGCGGCCATGCCGCAGCCGGGGTCGCAGGACGCCCAGCCAGCGGCGGGCATCGACGCGTCCCCTGTGCAGCCGGACACGAGAATCTCCACCGGAACTGGGAGCGGGACATGAGAGTACAGATGAAGTTTCTTGCAGCGCTGATCGCCTCGTGCGCCGCGGTGCCGGCGATCGCGCAGGACTATCCGACCAAACCCATCCGCATCGTCTCCGCCTTCCCCGCGGGAAGCCCCGTGGACGTATTGGCGCGCCTTGCGATTCCGAAACTCACGGCGAGTTTCGGACAGCCTGTGATCGTCGAGAATCGCGGCGGGGCCGGTGGCAATATCGGCGCACAGGTGGTGGCCAAGGCCCCGCCCGACGGCTACAGCGTGCTCGCGACGAGCAGCGCGATCACCGTCAACGTCACCCTCTACAAGGCCCCCGGCTACGCGGCGGCCGATTTCATACCGTTGCTGGTCTCCGGAACCACGCCCAACCTCGTCTACGTTCATCCTTCGGTGCCGGCGAAGAACCTGCGGGAGCTTTTCGCGCTGGCGAAGAACCGGACGCTCAGCTACGCGTCGGCAGGCACGGGAACCGGCACGCAACTCTTCATGGAAATGCTCAAGCGCGAGACCGGGGCGGATATCACGCACGTGCCCTTCACGCCCGCCGCGGCCATCACCGCGGTGATCGCCAATCAGGTGCCCATCGGCATTACCTCGATGCCCCTGGTGCTGCCGCACGTCAAGTCGGGAAAGCTCGTGGCGCTGGCGGCCACCCCTGGCAAGCGCATCCCCGTGCTGCCGGGTGTGCCCACGGTCGCGGAATCGGGATTCCCCGGGTTCGAGGACTCGACCTGGTTCGCGTACTTCCTGCGCTCCGGCACCCCGCCGGGCATCGTCTCTCGACTCCATGCCGAGATGACGCAGGCGATGGAGCAGCCCGACGTGAAGGACAAGCTCGCCGGGCTCAACATCGAGTTCACCCGCCAGTCACAGGCCGAGTTCGCCCAGATGGTGACGCGCGAAATCGAGAAGTACCGCAAAGTGATCCGCGAGACGGGTGCGACCGCGGATTGAGGATCTGTCTCGAGCGGTATCCGCGGCGCATGGCGCCGGTCCCCTTGCCCTGGACGGCGCGCCTTCTTCGCATCGATGCGGGAACCCGAGCCGCACGCGGTCTTCGGTAAGGCAAGGGGAGCGGGAAGCGCCGGAGTCCAACCGGAACGTGCGTGGCGCACCCGTCCATAGCCTGGGCGGGCGCGCTCTCCCCGTTCCGAACATGGGTGCGCGGTGTGCGCCGGCACCTGGTCCCGGGCGGTCCTCCGGCGCGAGGCTTTCTTCAAGAACGGTCGAAACTCCACCTGCACCGATCACCCAACCCGGCGAACGCTTCTCTCACGTCCGATCCATTCTTCGATACTGAATCGCCTCGGCCAGGTGCTGCGCGGCGAGGCGACCTTCCCCTGAAAGATCTGCGATGCTGCGCGCGATTTTCAAGACCCGGCGATAGCCGCGCGCCGACAGCCCCAGTCTGCCGATCGCCTGGCCTACTTCCTGAAGGACAGAAAGATCGCATACCCGGCAAGCAGGACGAACACGATCAGCGTCCACTCCGGAATCGACAGCGTCAGGAACGTCCAATCCACCGCCCCGCACTCGCCCGACCCGCGCAGGATGCGCTGCAGGGCCTCGAACGGCGCGAAGTTGTTCACGAGGTACTCCAGCCCCGGCCCGCACGCCGGACGAAGGTTCTCGGGGGTGTGCTGGATCCACACGTGCCGCCCGGCGATGCTCGCGCCGGTC
>JADLDQ010000448.1 GCA_020846575.1 Burkholderiales bacterium | reverse complement strand
ACCTCCTTCGACGCCGTCGTCGATCTGGTTGCCGCGACGTTTCGTGCTCCGGACGGCGTACTTCGACTCCCTCGCGGGTCCGGCGATCGCACAGCGCTGGAGACCTGCGTGCGCGGTCTGCGGTCAAGCCTCAACCTGAGCCCAGACTGGCCCCTCCTCGCAGCCGTACGCAACGCCACGGAGGAGCTTGCAGTACGCCTTGAGAGCGGCGCCGAGGAGGTCGCAGGTACCGACGCGGCGCTCAGGCTCGTGCAACTGTGGCTTCAGGTCTCGCGAGCCAACGAGACACTCGTGGGCCTGCCTTGGCGCGCCACGCGGGCGCGCCGCAACCCGTTCGTCGACATCCCGGCAAGTCGGACGAGCGAGGTGCTCGAGATGCTCTGGGTGGCCTCGCGAACCGAGACCGGGGCAGCGTTCGAGCTCCTGCGCGCGGTCGCGTGCGTCCGCGGGGAGAGCGACGACGCCGTCCGCAGTCCGCATGCGGCCGTCGCGGACCGCCGCTACGAAGGTGCGGCGCGACACCTCGCGTCCTCCATCCTGCTCGGATCGCTACCGTGGCCGGCATCCGTGGCAGCCGCTGCCCGCCAAGTCGCCCAGCAGCGGGCAGCCGCTCCGCCGGAGATCGAGGGCGCGGCGCCAGACGTCGAGCAGGTGATGACGTGGGGGGAGGCGGCGAGGCGCGTTGATCGGGGACATCGTTCGCCTCGGGGTGCGGACGCATTCCGCATGGCGTGCAGACGAGCGGCTGAATCCACGGGCAGCGAACAGCACCTCGCCAGGATCTGGATCAACCGGGTTGATCTCCCGACGCGCGGTAGTCGCCCTCGGAAGGCGGACGTCAGCGCCGTCGTGAAGATGCTCAGCTCGTAGCTTCGATCCGAACAGAGCCGAACAACCCCGAACAGCGCGCGCCGGAGGGCGCAAGCTGTCGGGGTGACCGAATTCCTCACCGCAGCAGAGACCGCAGCGCGACTCCGCGTCACGCCCGACGCCGTGCGCCGGTGGATTGCTGCCGGGCTCCTCCGCGCAAGCCGCACTCCGGGCCCGCACGGGCGCGGGAGGTGGCGCGTCGCTGTCGACGACGTTCGCGCGGCACTCCGCTGCGATCCGAGTCTCGACCCGACAGTCGACGCACCGCGTGACTCGGCGCGGGAGGCTTCGCCGCACACGGAGCCGAACTGTGGACACCCATGACCCGTCGGGCACGCCCGAAGCAGCCGAGAAGCGCGCGATCTCCATCGGGTTCGACGACGCAGAGGTTCTCGATCAGGCGGAACTCGCGCTCGTTGAGGACCCGCGCTTCCCCATCTACCAGCGTGGCCGCGCCCTGGTGCGAGTGCTCGAATCCCCGGCTCTTGCGACCAACCGCTTCGTGCGCGAGTTCGCGGAGGACGCGCCCGTGATCGAGGCGGCGCCCCGGCCCTGGGTTCGCGAGCGCCTCTCCGCGTCCGCGCGGTGGTTCCGGTCGCGTCGCACCTCGTCCGGTGTCACGGAGAGTCGCGTGCCTGTGCCAGCTCGCTATGCCGAGCAACTGCTCGCCCGCGGCACGTGGGCGCGCTTCCCGGTCCTCACCGGAATCGCGGAGGCCCCGACCCTGCGCCCCGACGGCACGCTCCTCTCTGCTCCGGGATACGACGCCGCGACCGGGCTCCTCCACCGGCCGTCGGCCGTCGTCCCGGAGGTTCCGGAGCATCCTTCACCCGACGACGCGCGCATTGCTGCGGCGCGCCTGCTTGAACCGTTCGATGAGTTCCCCTTCGTCGCGGAGTCAGACCGGGCAGCCTTCGTCGGGGCACTGCTCACGCGCATCGCGCGCTTCTCGATCATCGGCCCGACGCCCATGTT